>NZ_JBSGJD010000395.1:0-5916 GCF_053605405.1 Amycolatopsis sp. NPDC003861 | reverse complement strand
CCGGCTCCACGTGCGTCACCTCGTCCGGGTGGATCGACGACGTGATCGCGACACCCCGCGAGTAGTCCGTGTCCGCGCGCAGCGACCGGGCCGCCAGCACCGCCTCCGAGTTCGTGCGGGCCAGCAGCCCGAGCCGAGAGGAAACGAGCGGCAGTGTTCCGGTGTCCCGCATCCGGTGCAACAGCCGTTGCGTGCCCAGTGCCGCCGCGGAGAACACCACCTGCGTCGCGGTGAACGTCCGGCGCGAGAAACCGCCGGTCCGGCGCGTGTCCACCGCGTACCCGCCGTCGATCGGCCGGACCGTCACCGCCGTCGTCAAGGGGTGCACCACGGCGCCCGCTCGCTCGGCCAGGTACAGGTAGTTCTTCACGGTCGTGTTCTTCGCCCCGACCCGGCACCCGGTCATGCACTCGCCGCACAGCGTGCAGGACGTGCGCGCCGGACCGGCGCCGCCGAAGAACGGGTCCACCCCGGACTGTCCGAAGTAGACGCCGACCGGGGTGCGGCGGTACGTGTGGCCGATGCCCATGTCGTCGGCGACGTCCTTCAGCACCCGGTCCGCGGCCGTCGTCGCCGGGTTCTCGACCACGCCGAGCATCCGCTTCGCCTGGTCGTAGTACGGCGCCAGCTCGGCCTTCCAGTCGGTGATGTGCGCCCACTGCGGGTCTTCGTAGAAGCCGTCCGGGGGCTCGTACAGCGTGTTCGCGTACACCAGCGAGCCGCCGCCGACGCCGGAGCCGCTCATCACGAACGTGTTCTTCAGCAGCGTCAGCCGCTGGATGCCGAAGCAGCCCAGTGCCGGCGCCCACAGGTACTTCCGCACCCGCCAGGACGTCTTCGCGAACTCGTCGTCGGCGAACCGGCGGCCGGTCTCCAGCACGCCGACGCGGTAGCCCTTCTCGGTCAGCCGCAGCGCCGTGACGCTGCCGCCGAAGCCCGAACCGATCACCAGGACGTCGTAGTCCATCAGCCCGCCACCCGGTAGTCGGCGACGTCGAAGCGCCGCGTCCGGCGGTCGTACTCGGTGACCAGGCCGGGCCAGTTGGTCGTCACCCGGCCGTCCGCCTGCCGGTACCAGCTCGTGCAGGCGCTCCACACGCTGTGGCCCAGCCGCCGCTGCACCTCGCGGTCGTACCGGTCTTCGACCTCCGGTCGGACGTCCAAATAGGACACCCCGGGTCGCGCGAGCCGTTCCACCGCCTGGCGGATGTAGCGCGCCTGCCGCTCGATCATGTAGATGATGGACCCGGCGCCGAGGTTCGTGTTGGGGCCGTAGACGCAGAAGAAGTTGGGGAAGCCGGGCACGGCCATGCCCAGGTACGCCCGCGCGCCGCCGGACCACTCGTCGTCCAAGGACCGCCCGCCGAGGCCACGCACCTCCATCCGGCCGAGGAACTGCGTCGCGGCGAAGCCGGTGCCGTAGACCAGGACGTCCGCCTCGATTTCGGTGCCGTCCTCGACGCGCACGCCCTTCTCGGTGATCTCGGTGATCCGCCGCGTCTCGACGTCGACGTCCGGCTGGGCCAGCGCGGGCAGGTAGTCGTTGGTGAAGAGGATCCGCTTGCAGCCCAGCGGGTACGAAGGCTTGAGCTTGGCCCGCAGCTCCGGGTTCTTGATGTGCCGGCGCCGCAGCTGCGCGGTCCGCAGCTCGAACATCTTCGCCAGTACGGGGTGGCGCGTCATCGCGTACGTGGCGTACTCGGCGAGGAGGAAGATCCGCAGCCGGCCGACCAGCTGGGTCGGCGGCAGGTGCTCGAACAGCCAGTGCTGCCACCGCCGGTAGCTCGGATCGGACTTCGCCATGACGTACGGCGGCGTGCGCTGGAAGACCGTGACGTGCTGCGCGCGTTTCCGCAGCTCGGGCACGAACTGCACGGCGCTGGCCCCGGTCCCGATGACGGCGACGCGCTTGCCGGTCAGGTCCACGTCGTGGTCCCACCGCGCGGAGTGGAAGGCGTCGCCGGCGAAGCTTTCCCGGTTCGGGATGTCCGGCAGCACCGGCCGCGACAGCTGCCCGACGGCGGGCACGAAGACGTTCGCTTCGAAGGTCTCCCCGGTGCGGGTTTCGACGCGCCAGAGCCCGCGGTCCTCGTCGAACGCGGCCGAGGTGACCTCGCGGTGGTACCGGATGTGCGGCTCCAGGCCGTACTTCGCGATGACGCGCCGCAGGTAGGCGAGGATGTCGGGCTGGTACGAGAACCGCTTCGGCCACCGCGGGTTGGGCTCGAAGGAGAAGGAGTACAGCGGCGACGGGATGTCGCACGCGGCACCCGGGTAGGTGTTGTCCCGCCAGACGCCACCGGGCTCGGCCGCGCTTTCGAGGATCGTGAAGTCGGTGAACCCCGCGCGCTTGAGCTCGATCGCCGTCCCGATGCCGCCGAACCCGGTGCCCGCGATCAGCACCGACGGCCCCTTCGCCGAACCAGTCATGCCCGGAAAGCTACGGACTCCGCGCCTGTGACAACAGGCCACGAACGGTCACTCAATCGAGATTTCCGGCCAGCCTCACGTCGGCGGGTGCACGCGCACCTCGTGCGTCTCGGCCCTCGCCTCCGCCCACTTCACCAGCTCGCCCGCCGACTTCTCCAACGTCGTCACGTCTCGCTTCGGCAGCTTCTCGAACGGCGACAGCTCGATCACCGCCGCCTTCTTCGTCGCCTTGATCTCCCAGAAGCCGCACACCTGGCCGCCGACCAGGAGTGTGCCCTTGACCAGGCCGTTGTGCGAGATCACGCGCTTGCGGTACCCGTCCGAGATGACCCGTGTCCGGTCTGCGTACGACAGGATCGTCTGGTCGAACGGCCCCAGCAGCCGCGGCGGCGCCGGGACGTCCTCGTCCGGCACCGTCAGCTCCGGCAGGTCCAGCAGCTCGCGGCCGTCCGGGTCGCGGTAACGCCGAAGGTCCATCGAAGAAGCCACCTCGCCCAGACGGGTGATTCCCGCCCACGTCTGGACGTCCGCCACCGTGGCCGGGCCGAACGCGCGCAGGTACCGCGAGATCAGCGAAGCCGGGTCCGGAGGGGGGAGTGGAGCGCCCACCCACTCGTCCAGGCACGCGTACGTCGTCTGCCCGGCCTTGCCCCAGATCGCCCGCGGCGGCGTCTGCACCAGTGGCAGCCGGCCCCGGGCCAGGTGGGTCAGGGAGGACGGCGGGGCGTCCCAGGTGCGGGCCAGCTCGGCGCCCAGCGCGTTGCCCGGCATCGGGCCGCCGAGGAGCAGCTTCCGCGCCGCTTCGGCGACGAGCTCGTGGTCGAGCCCGGCCAACGCGGCCGCGTGCAGCGTGTTCTGCTTCAGGTCGCGGTCGTAGATTCCCTGGACGACCGGCCGCCACGCCAGCGCGTCCGCCGCCGTCACCAGGTGGACCGTGCCGCGCATCAGCGCGATCCGCACCACGCGCCGGCTCTCGAGCAGCTCGACCAGGTCCGCCGGCCGGAACCCCTCCAGCCGCGACCACAGCCCGAAGTACGGCGGGAAGGGTGCCTGCGCCTGAAGCCCGGCCAGGTGCTCCACCGCGTCGAAGGCGGACATCTTCGCCCGGCGCAGCAGCAGCTGGCGCTCCAGCGTGGCGCGGTTGAGGGCTCGTCGGCTCAAGGTCTGCACGCCGTCACCCTAACGATCACTCCGGACAATTCCGGTCCTCGATTGGACACCTTCTCCCGGCGTGATCCAGAATTCCGGCCATGGCCGAGCTCGCCGCGCCCGCCGTCGGGGACTGGGACTTCCCCCGCGGCACCGCGAGCATCGAGCTGATGACGCGGTTCGCCGCCGAGCGCGGCCTGCCGCCCGGACAGCTCCTGGCCGCCACCACGCTGACGCCGGAGCTGCTCGCCGATCCGGCCGTCCAGGTCGACGCGCGTCAGGAACTGGCCGTCGTCCGCGCGCTGGCCGTCCTGGACGGATCCGACGCGACCGCGCTGGCGCTGGGGCGCCGCTACCGCGTCACCACCTTCGGCATCTTCGGGTTCGCCTGCATCAGCAGCCCGACGCTGCGCGACGCGATGCTGTTCGCCCTCCGCTACTTCGACCTGAGCTTCGCCTTCTGCATCCCACACGTCGTCCTCGGCGCCGACCGGCTGACCCTGGAGCTCGACGACAGCCGCGTGCCTGCCGACGTCGCCCGCTTCCTCGTCCTGCGCGACCTGGCCGCGATCTTCGCCGTGATGCGCGACCTGCTGCCCGAGATCGCCCTCGACGAGCTGACCTTCCGGCACGAAAGCCCCACGCCGGAGCCGTATTTGGCCGCGTTCGGCATCCGGCCGCGCTTCGGCGCCGACGCCTGCCGGGCGACGCTCGACCCGGCGCTGCTGAGCCGGCCGCTGCCGCAGGCCAACGACCAGACCGTCGCCCTGTGTGCCGCGCAGTGCGAAGCGCTCGTCACGCGGCGGCGGCAGCGCTCGGGCATTTCGCAGCAGGTGCGCGAGCGGCTGGTCCGGCTCGGCGGCGTCGACGCGGGGATGGACGAGATCGCCCGGCAGCTGACGCTCAGCACGCGCACCCTGCGCCGCCGCCTGACCGAGGCCGGCACGAGCTACCGGGCGCTGGTCGACGAGGTCCGCCAGACGCTCGCCGAAGAGCTCCTCGACACCGGCGTGCTGTCGGTCGAGGACGTCGCCTACCGGCTCGGGTACGCCGAGGCGTCGAGCTTCATCCACGCGTTCAAGCGCTGGACCGGGCTGACCCCGGCGGCGTTCGCCCGGCGCTTCCGCGCCGCTCGGCGAGAACCGCCGGGTAGGTGAGCTTCAGCAGGTTGAGCAGCGAATCGGTGAGGAAGGTGCGCAGGGCCGCCCGGTCGAGCGTGCCGCGGATCAGCCACTCCCGCGACGCCGCGCGCAGCATCCCGCCGAACGACCGGATCATCGCCCGGAGTTCCTCGCGGCCCTCGGTCACGCCGGTCATCAGCGCGGCTTCCAGGACGCGGTCGGCGGCGATCTCGTCGGCCTCCAGCATGATCCGCTCGATCTCGGGGTCCCGCCCGGCCGACTCCGGCCCGATCACGGTCAGCCAGGCGTCGCGGTTGCGGTCCACCACCTCGATCCAGCGTTCGACGCCGATCGCCAGCCGCTGCTCCATCGTGGTGTCCGGCAGCGCTTCGGTGACCGGCGCGGGCACGATCATCAGCTGCCGCACCACTTCCAGGTACAGCTCGCGCTTCCCGCCGAAGTAGTGGTTGATCAGCGGGCGCGCCACCCCGGCGGCCGCGGCGATGTCCGAAGTGGACACCGAGGCGTAGCTGCCCGCGCCGAACAGGTGCCGGGCGGCGGCGAGGATCTCCGCACGCCGTTCGGCCGGTTCGAGCCGGCGGCGCCGCGGCCGGGTCCCACTCGTCATCCGCTCAGCCTCGCGGGGGATCGGCACGCTGTCAACAAGTAGTTGACCCGTCGTCAAAAGAGTGACTCCGGTGGCGGGCAAGCGGTGTTTCGCGCCAACCTTTGTCGTTACGCAACCGGAACAACCGGCCGGTAACTTCCCGGCACCCGGATGCGACGAGACGGCAGGGGGCCCGGACCGGGGGTAGGAGCAGATGAACGAAGAAGGCGCGCCGATCCGGCCGGCGGGACGCTGGGTGAGCGTCCGCCTGCAGCATCGCCACGTCAGCTTCGACGAAGGGTTCGAAGCGGACGAGCCGCTTCCGGACGGCGACTGCGCGGACGAGGCTTCGCTGTCGTACTCGGGAATCGTGATTTCCAGTTACGACCGGGGCGAGAAGGTCTCCGAGCGCTGGATCCCGCTGGGCGTCGACCCGTCCGAAGCGGACGACGAGCGGTTGATCGGCCAGCTGCGGGAGGCGCTGCTGTGGCAGGCGGGCCGTCCCCCGCAGACCGCGGAGGACTGACCCGCCCGGGCGCACCCTTCAAGCGCCCCAATGTGGCGTTGGTTGCGTCCAACGCACCGAACGCCACATTGGGTGCGTTGGAC
>NZ_JBSGJD010000394.1:0-5917 GCF_053605405.1 Amycolatopsis sp. NPDC003861 | reverse complement strand
TGGCGCCGCCGCCCGGCCGCGCGCGCCGATCACCAGCACCAGGTCGCCGGGGGAGGCCTCCAACGGGTCCTCCGGGTCGAGGATCACGACGTCGGTGACGGCGACGCCGAGGCCGTGCGGCGCCACGACGACCTCGACGAGCGGCTCGCCGAGCGTCGCCAGGACGTGGCGCAGCGATGTCACGGCGGCGTTATCCGATCGGCCAAGATCATACGAGCGATTTTAGCCGATCGAACAAGCCTCCGGAGCGTGTCCGGAGTTACCGTTCGGGGCATCTGGACTACAGAGCAGAGGAGCCGCCGTGGACGCCGTGACCCAGACCCCCGCCCCGACGAACGAGCCGGTGCTGACGTACGCGCCGGGCAGCGCTGAGCGCGCGGAACTCGAGGGTGCGCTCAAGCGGCTGGGCCAGGCGGAACCGGTCGACCTGACCGTCACCATCGGCGGCGAGCAGCGCCCCGGTGGCGGCGAGAAGATCGACGTCGTCCAGCCGCACCACCACAAGCACGTCCTCGGCACCATCCACAGCGCCACCCAGCAGGACACCACCGACGCCATCGCCGCCGCGGCGAAGGCCGCGCCGGAGTGGCGCGCGCTGTCCTACGACGACCGCGCCGCGATCCTGCTGCGCGCCGCCGACCTGCTCACCGGCAAGTGGCGCGCCACGCTCAACGCGGCCACCATGCTCGGCCAGTCCAAGACCGCGACCCAGGCCGAGATCGACTCCGCCTGCGAGCTCGCCGACTTCTGGCGCTTCAACGTCGAGTTCGGCCGCCGCATCCTCGCCGAGCAGCCGATCAGCTCGCCGGGCGTGTGGAACCGGATGGAGCACCGGCCCCTGGAAGGGTTCGTCTACGCGATCACGCCGTTCAACTTCACCGCGATCGCCGGCAACCTGCCGACCGCGCCCGCGCTGATGGGCAACACCGTGCTGTGGAAGCCGTCGCCGACGCAGTCGTTCGCGGCGCACCTGACCATGCGGCTGCTCGAAGAGGCCGGGATACCGCCGGGCGTGATCAACCTGCTGCCGGGCGACGGCAAGGCCGTCTCCGAGGTCGCCCTGACCCACCGCGACCTGGCCGGCATCCACTTCACCGGCTCGACCGCGACCTTCCAGCACCTGTGGGGCACGGTCGGCGCGAACATCGCGGGCTACCGCGGCTACCCGCGGCTGGTCGGCGAGACCGGCGGCAAGGACTTCGTGCTCGCGCACGCCTCCGCCGACGTCGACGTCCTGCGCACCGCCCTGGTCCGCGGCGCGTTCGAGTACCAGGGCCAGAAGTGCTCCGCCGCTTCGCGCGCGTACATCCCGCGCAGCGTCTGGAACGAGCTGAAGGACGGCCTGGTCGCCGAGACCGAGGCGCTGTCCTACGGCGACGTCACCGACCTGTCGCACTTCGGCGGCGCGGTCATCGACCGGCGGGCGTTCACCAAGCACGCCGACCTCTTCGACCGCGTGAAGGATGACGCCTCCGTCGAGGTCCTCACCGGCGGCACGGCCGACGACAGCGTCGGCTACTTCGTGAAGCCGACGATCCTCGTGTCGGACAACCCGAAGCACGAGATCTTCTCGACCGAGTACTTCGGCCCGATCCTGTCGGTGCACGTCTACGAAGATGGCGGCTTCGACGACGTCCTGAAGCTGATCGACTCCTCCGCCGCGTACGCGCTGACCGGCGCGGTGATCGCCAACGACCGCACCGCCGTCGCCAAGGCGTCCGAGGCGCTGAAGTTCTCGGCGGGCAACTTCTACGTCAACGACAAGCCGACCGGCGCCGTCGTCGGCCAGCAGCCGTTCGGCGGTGCGCGGGCCTCGGGCACCAACGACAAGGCCGGCTCGATCTTCAACCTGCTCCGCTGGACGAGCCCCCGCTCGGTCAAGGAGACGTTCGTGCCGCCGACCAGCGTGCGCTACCCGCACCAGGGCTGAGAGGGAGACCGTCATGCTGCGTGCCCCGCTGCTCGCCGCCGCCCGCTCGAAGGGCATCCGGAAGCTCGTCGAGGCCGTGCCCGCCACGCGCTCCGTGGTGCGCCGGTTCGTCGCCGGGTCCGAGACCGCCGACGCCGTCCGCGTGGCCCGGGAACTGGCCGCCGACGGCCGCCGGATCACCCTCGACCACCTGGGCGAGGACACCACCGACGCCGCGCAGGCGGCGGCGACGGTGGCGGCCTACGAGTCGGTGCTGACCGCGCTGGCCGCGGAAGGCCTGGCCGAGGGCGCGGACGTCTCGGTGAAGCTGTCGGCGGTCGGGCAGTTCCTGCTGGCGAACGGCGAGGACGTCGCTCTCGAGAACGCGCGGAAGATCTGCGCGGCGGCCGAGGCGGTCGGGGCCACCGTGACGCTCGACATGGAGGACCACACCACCACGGACTCGACGCTCGGCATCCTGAAGGAGCTGCGCGGCGAGTATCCGTGGGTGGGCGCGGTGCTGCAGGCCTACCTGCGGCGCACCGAGCAGGACTGCCGCTCGTTGTCGGGCCCGGGTTCCCGGGTGCGGCTCTGCAAGGGCGCCTACGCCGAACCGGAGTCGGTGGCGTTCCCGGAGAAGTCCGAAGTGGACAAGTCCTACGTCCGCTGCCTGCGTGTTCTGATGGCCGGCGAGGGCTACCCGATGGTGGCCTCGCACGACCCGCGGATGATCGAAATCGCCGCCGCGCTGGCCGAAGAGAACGGCCGGACCGACGACGACCACGAGTTCCAGATGCTCTACGGCATCCGGCCGGAGGAGCAGGCCCGGATCGCGGCCTCGGGGGCGCGGATGCGCGTCTACGTGCCCTACGGCGACGAGTGGTACGGCTATTTCATGCGGCGGCTGGCCGAGCGCCCGGCGAACCTGGCGTTCTTCCTGCGCGGGCTCGCCACCCGCTCCTGAGACACGGCGAAGGCCGCCCCCGCGGGGGCGGCCTTCGCCGTGTGGTGGTGGTCAGGCCTGTTCGGCCTCGGCTTCGGCGGCCTTGCGCTTGACCTCGTCCATGTCGACCTCGCGGGCCTGCTTGATCAGGTCTTCGAGGGCGGCTTCGGGCAGCGCGCCGGGCTGGGCGTAGATGAGCGTCTTGTCCCGGATGATGGCCAGCGTCGGGATGGAGCGGACGTCGAAGGCGGCCGCGAGCTGCTGCTGCGCTTCGGTGTCGACGCTCGCGAACACGATGTCGTCGTGCTTCTCGGAGGCCTTCTCGTAGACCGGCGCGAACTGGCGGCACGGCCCGCACCAGCTCGCCCAGAAGTCGATCAGGACGAACTCGTTGTCGGTTACCGTCTGGTCGAAGTTCTCGGCGGTCAGCTCAACGGTGCTCATGCCCTGGTCAACGATCCGCACCCGGCGGGAATTCCCGGGGCCGGGGTAGCGTCTGCACGAGCGCACCCGCGAAGAGGAGGAACAGATGGCCGACGGCGAAATCCTGGGCCGGATCGACGAGCTGATCGCGGAGGAGCACGAGCTCCGGTCGCGCTCGGTCGGCGTGGGGCTGAGCGGCGGCGACAAGGACCGCCTCACCGCGGTCGAGCAGCAGCTCGACCAGTGCTGGGACCTGCTGCGCCAGCGGCGCGCGAAGACGGAGTTCCACGAGAACCCGGACGACGCCACGGCCCGGCCGGTCTCCGAGGTGGAGTCCTACCGGCAGTGATCCGTTCGCGGCCGCCCCCTTCAGGAGGCGGCCGCGAATTTTCTCGCCGGCGATGTCGAGAACCCGGAACCGGCTCCGTCCCCGGGGTGGAAGCGGCCAGAATGGGCCGTCCGACACCGAGGGAGCACCACGATGGCCAAGTACCTGTTGCTGAAGCACTACCGCGGCGCGCCGGCCCCGGCCAACTGCGACACGACGATCGACCAGTGGACGCCGGAGGAGGTCTCCGCGCACATCAAGTACATGCAGGACTTCGGGGACAAGCTGGTGGCCACCGGCGAGTTCGTCGAGCACCAGGCCCTCTCCCCGGAGGGGACGTTCGTCCGCTACGACGGCGAGGGGAAGCCGCCGGTCACCGACGGCCCGTTCCCCGAGACCAAGGACCTCATCGCCGGCTGGACGGTGATCGACGTCGACAGCTACGAGCGGGCCCTCGAACTGGCCGCGGAGCTGTCGGCCGCGCCGGGCCCGAACGGGGAGCCGATCCACGAGTGGCTCGAGCTGCGGCCGTTCATGACCGCGCCGCCCACCATCACGGAATGACGGGGGACACCATGGTGCTGCCACGGCTGGAGCACGTCGGCATCGTCGTCGGGGACCTCGAGGCCGCGAAGGCGTTCTTCGCCGAGCTCGGCCTCGAGGTGGAGGCGGAGATGACGACCGAGGGCCGGGCGGTCGACCGGATCGTCGGGCTGGACGGCGTCCGGTCGGACATGGCGATGCTGCGGACGCCGGACGGCCACGGGAAGCTGGAGCTGATCCGGTACCGCACGCCCGAGGGGGCGGCGGGCGATCCGCAGGCGCCGGCGAACGTGCCCGGCCTGCGGCACATCCTGTTCGAGGTGGCGGGCATCGAAGACGTCCTGGAGCGGCTGAAGGCGCACGGCGCCGAGCTCGTCGGCGAGCTGGTGCGGTACGAGGACAGCTTCAAGCTCTGCTACGTCCGCGGCCCCGAGGGGATTATCGTCGAACTGGCCGAGCGGATCGGCTGAGCTCGTGGACGAAGCCCTGCTCCGCAGCCTCACCCCGGGTGTCCTGGCCGTCCTCGTCCGCCGCGGCGCCGAGTTCGCGGCGGCCGAGGACGCCGTCCAGGAAGCCCTGGTCGAGGCGCTGCGCGTCTGGCCGGCCGACCCGCCCCGGGACGCCAAGGGCTGGCTGGTCACCGTGGCGTGGCGGAAGTTCCTCGACGCGACCAGGGCGGAGGTCGCCCGCCGCAAGCGCGAGGACGTCGTCGACGCCGAAGTGGCGCCCGGGCCCGCGGCGGCCGTGGACGACACGCTGCAGCTGTACTTCCTGTGCGCGCACCCGTCGCTGACGCCGTCGTCGGCGGTCGCGCTCACGCTGCGGGCCGTCGGCGGGCTGACCACGCGGCAGATCGCGCAGGCGTACCTGGTGCCCGAGGCGACCATGGCGCAGCGCATCAGCCGCGCCAAGCGGACCGTGTCCGGGGTGCGGTTCGACCAGCCCGGCGACGTCGCGACCGTGCTGCGGGTGCTCTACCTGGTGTTCAACGAGGGCTACTCCGGGGACGTCGACCTCGCCGCCGAGGCCATCCGGCTCACCCGGCAGCTCGCGGCGTCGATCGACCACCCGGAGGTGGCCGGGCTGCTGGCGCTGATGCTGCTGCACCACGCCCGGCGGGCCTCCCGCACGACCGGCGACGGCGCCCTGGTCCCGCTGGCCGAGCAGGACCGGTCCCGCTGGGACACGACGTTGATCGCGGAGGGCGTGGCGATCCTGCAGCGGGCGCTGTCCCGTGACCGGCTGGGCGAGTTCCAGGCCCAGGCCGCCATCGCGGCCCTGCACGCCGACGCGCAGGACGCGGCGGAGACGGACTGGGTGCAGATCGTCGAGTGGTACGACGAGCTGGTGCGCCTCACCGGCAGCCCGGTCGTGCGGCTCAACCGCGCGGTCGCCGTCGGCGAAGCGGACGGCCCGCGCGCCGGCCTCGCGGCACTCGCCGAGGTGGACGCCACGGTCCCGCGCCACACGGCGGTGTCGGCCTACCTCCACGAGCGCGACGGCGACCTGGAAACGGCGGCCAAGCTGTACGCCGAGGCCGCCGCCAAGGCGGCCAGCCTCGCCGAAGTCGACCACCTGACCCGCCAAGCCGCCCGCCTCAACACCCGCAACCCGCGTGATTGAGCCCGTAACCCGCGTGATTGAAGCCGGAACTCGCGTGATTGAGCCCGTAACTCGTGGAGTTGCCCCGGTGGGGCGGACACGGGGTTTTCAGGCAGCTGGGGCTTGACGATAGTTGGTTCGGGTTTCGGCTGGGGTGTGGTGGCCGTTG
>NZ_JBSGJD010000393.1:0-5937 GCF_053605405.1 Amycolatopsis sp. NPDC003861 | reverse complement strand
CCGACGCGGCCAAGTCGGCCGCGGACGCCAACCTCAGCCGCGACCAGGCCGTGCAGGCCGCGGCCGACGCCTTCCAGCGGACGATCGACCTCTACCTGCGCGAGATCGCCGAGGCGGCGGGCGGCAGCCGGCCGGACATGACCGATCCCGAAGGACACCCCTACAGCGACGACCAGGCGGGCCACCCGGCCTACCACGAGCCGACGCCGTGGGAGCGGGTCGGGCTGCAGGACTACATCAACATGCTGACCATGGAACAGGGCGCGGCCGCGCTGTTCGTCTGCAACAACCGGCCGATCACCTGCGCCCTGTTCGACCACTGGGCGAAGGCGAGCGGCAAGGACTACGTCCTCAGCGCCGACCAGATGGCCAATTTCTACAGCGACCCGCAGTGGCAGGGCGAACTGAACACCCGGCTGGCGGCCTACGCCAACCAGGCCGCGGCCAAGTGCACCGGGCCGGTCGGCTCCACGTGCGCGCTGAAGCTGGACACGAACTGGCTCGGCTCGCAGTTCACGCAGGTGTCCGACCACATCTTCGCGTTGCACTCGTTCGAATACCGGGTCACCGGCGACCTCACCGCCAAGGTGACCGGCAACGGGACGGTGCAGCTGACCGGCGGCTACCGCGTGGACCTGAAGAAGGCCTACAACTTCGACCCCGACAAGCCGCCGATCACCGTGCACGGCGTTGATTACAATGTGAAGGACCTGGCCCAGATGCCCACCGTCGGCCTCGCGCAGGACTTCACCGTGCAGGGCAGCACGAACCAGAAGCTCGACATTGCGGGGCACCGATGAATCCGCGAGGAGTGCGATGCGTGCACGGCCGCTGACGGCCGTTCTCGGGCTCCTTGCCGCGGCCGCCGTTCTGGCCGGCTGCGGCAAGGAGCCCGACCCGCGGGCCTACCCGGGCAGCGAAAGCGGGGTGAGCTGGGAAGATGCCGCGGCGCGGTACCGGATCTCGCTCCCGTCGTGCCCGGTGGAGGGCTTCCGGTTCGACGTCCAGCCGCCGCTCACCGACCGGCTGGCGGCCACCTTCACCGCGCCCAAGTCCTGTGTGGACGGTTATCTGCGGCAATACGGCGTCGATCCGGCGAAGCCGCAGGACGAGATCGGGCCGCAGAACCCCCCGTTCGACCCGGCGGAGATGCGGCAGTTCGGGTGGGTGTTCGACGCGGGCGTGCGGTACGACCTCTACTTCGGCTTCCACGCGCCGGACCGGTGGTCGACGTTCTGGGCGCTCGTCAAACCAGGCCCGCAGGAAGTCATCTACCTCCGCAGCAAGACACTGGGCTGAGGTCGTGAGTGGTAAGACGGGTTCTAACCCGTCTTACCACTCACGACAAGGTGACCACCCACCTACTTCCAGTCGACCTGCGGGCTCCGGTAGAAGTTGATGCCCTGGGCCACCCAGCGCGGGCTCTGCTTCGCCAGCCGCAGCCGGTAGGCGTCCCAGTTGTGGGTGCTCCGCGGCGACCAGCCGATCTCCGCGATCCCCGGCAGCCGCGGGAACGCCATGTACTCGATGTCGGCGCTGGTCCGGAGCGTTTCGGTCCACAGGGGCGCCTCGACCCCCGCGATCTGGCTCTCCCCGACGCCGTTGACCAGGGTCGCCGGATCCCAGTCGTAGCCGTCGCGAACCTCGATCAGCGCGGCCCAGTCCTGGCCGAGCGGCGTCTGCGGGTTGTACTTCATGTCCAGGTACGCGTAGTTCGCCGGCGACATCAGGATCTTGTTGCCGCGCGCCGCGGCCGCCGCGACGTCCGGGTTGTCACCGCCGAAGTCCCAGTACTGCGGGACCGCCGACACCGGCGGGGCCGACTTGGCGATCTCGTGCCAGCCGGTGACCTTCTTGCCGTACTTGGCGACGATCGGCTGGACCTTCCGCTCGAAGGTCAGGTAGTCCGCGGGTGGCGTCGAGTGGGCTTCGTCGCCGCCGATGTGCAGGTACTCCCCGGGCGTGAGGGCCGCCAACTCGCGCACGACGTCCTCGACGAACCGGTACGTGATCGGCGAGGAGATGCACAGCGAGCTGTAGCCGACCTCGGTGTCCGTGCGGACCGGGACGGCCTTGCCGTCGCAGTTCAGCTCCGCGTACGTCGACTGCGCCGCGTTCGTGTGGCCCGGCATGTCGATCTCCGGGATCACCGTGATGTGCCGCGAAGCCGCGTAGGCGACGATGTCCTTGTACTGCTTCTGCGTGTAGTAGCCGCCCGGGTCGCCGTCGACCGCGGTCTGGCCGCCGACCGTGGCCAGCTTCGGCCAGCTCTTGATCTCGATCCGCCAGCCCTGGTCGTCGGCCAGGTGCAGGTGCAGCGTGTTGACCTTGTACTGGGCGATCTGGTCGATGTAGCGCTTCACCTGGTCCGGCTTGAAGAAGTGCCGGGCGACGTCGAGCATCGCGCCGCGCTCGGCGAAGCGCGGGTAGTCGAGGATCGTGCCGCCGGCGACGGTCCACGTCCGGTGCTGCACGCGCGTGGCCTCGATCGCCGACGGCAGCAGCTGCCGCAGCGACTGCACGCCTTCGAAGAGCCCGTCGGCGGTGTTGGCGGTCAGCGTGACGCCGTCGCGCGCGACCTTCAGCCGGTAACCCTCGGTGCCGATCCGCGCGTCGTGGCCCAGCTCCAGCGAGATCGCGGGCAGGCCGGCGGCGTGCGGCACGACCGGCAGCGGGTAGCCGGTGGCCGGGCGGAGCAGGCCGCGCAGGTAGTCCGCGACCTGGCCGGCGCCGCGGTCGGCGGTGATGACGGTGAGCGGCGTGAGCCGGAAGCCGCCGCGTGGATCGGCCTTCGCCGAGACGGGCGCCGGGACGACGTCGGTCACGCCGCGTTCGGGTGCGGCCGGGGCGGCCGTGGCGGAAGCGGGCAGGCCGGCGGCCGTGAGACTCACGACGGCCGCGGTCAGGACGGCTCTGGACAAGCGCATCGAAGCACCTCCGGTCGGGGACTCCCTGCAAAGGTACAGACCAGCCGGGGCATTTGGAACAGTTCTTAACGAAGGGCGGCCCGGATGGCCTCCAAGACGCTCGGGTCCTCGATCGTCGAGGGCACGGCCTCGTCGCGGCCGTCGGCGATCGCGCGCATGGTCTTGCGCAGGATCTTCCCCGACCGCGTCTTCGGCAGAGCGTCCACAATGGACACGTCGCGGAAGGCGGCGACCGGGCCGATGTCCCGGCGGACCATCGCCACCAGTTCCTCGCGCAGCTTTTCCGGTGCGATGTCCGCGCCCGCCTTGAGCACCACGAACCCCCGCGGGAGCTGGCCCTTGAGCTGGTCGGCCACGCCGATCACGGCGCACTCGGCGACCGCCGGGTGGGCGGCCAGCACGGCCTCCATCGACCCGGTGGACAGCCGGTGCCCGGCGACGTTGATGACGTCGTCGGTGCGGCCCATGACGAACAGGTAGCCGTCTTCGTCGAAGTAGCCGGAGTCGCCGGTCAGGTAGTGGCCTTCGTAGCGGGAGAGGTAGGCCTCGCGGTAGCGCTCGTCGTCGCCCCAGAGCGTCGGCAACGACCCCGGCGGCAGCGGCAGCCGCACCGTGATGGCGCCTTCGCGCCCGGCCGGCAGCTCCTCGCCGGCCTGGTCGAGGACCCGGACGTCCCAGCCGGGGACCGGCTTGGTCGCGGACCCGGCCTTGACGTCCATCGGCTCCAGGCCGCGCGGGTTCGCCGCGATCGGCCAGCCGGTCTCGGTCTGCCACCAGTGGTCGACCACCGGGACGCCGAGCTTCTCGTGGGCCCAGTGGTAGGTCTCCGGGTCGAGCCGCTCGCCGGCCAGGAACAGCGTCCGGAACTGCTTCAGCTCGTACCTCTCCAGCTCGCGGGCGTCCGGGTCGACCTTCTTGACGGCTCGCAGCGCGGTCGGCGCGGTGAACAGGGCCTGGACGCCGTGCTCGGCGATGACCCGCCAGAACGCGCCCGCGTCCGGCGTGCCGACGGGCTTGCCCTCGTACATCACCGTCGTCGCTCCGACGAGCAGCGGCGCGTAGACGATGTAGGAGTGCCCGACGACCCAGCCGACGTCGGACGCGGTCCACCAGACGTCGCCGGCGTGGACGTCGTAGACGGCGTCCATCGAGTAGGCGAGCGCGACGGCGTGGCCGCCGGTGTCGCGGACGACGCCCTTCGGCTTCCCGGTCGTCCCGGACGTGTAGAGGATGTAGAGCGGATCGGTGGCCGCGACCGGCACCGGGTCGGCCGGGTCGGCGCCCGCCGCCAGCTCGCGCCAGTCGAAGTGGCGGCCGGTCGTGGCCGGGGCCTGCTCGCGCTGCAGCATGACGACGTGGTCGGGCTGGTGCTCGGTCATGCCGAGGGCGGCCTCGATGATCGGCTGGTACTCGACCACCCGCGTCGGCTCGATGCCGCAGGACGCGGCCAGGATGACCTTGGGTTTCGCGTCCTCGATCCGGGCGGCCAGCTCCTTCGGCGCGAACCCGCCGAAGACCACCGAGTGCACCGCGCCGATCCGCGCGCAGGCCAGCATGGCGATCGCGGCCTCCGGCACCATCGGCAGGTAGACGATGACCCGGTCACCCTTCGTGACCCCCAGCGAGCGCAGCGCGCCGGCGAACCGCGCGACGGTGTCGCGGAGCTCCTCGTAGGTGTAGGTGCGTTGCCGTCCGGTCACGGGAGAGTCCCAGATCAGCGCGGCCTGGCCGCCGCGGCCGGCCTCGACGTGCCGGTCCAGCGCGTTGTACGAGGTGTTCAGCTCGGCGTCCGGGAACCACCGGTGGAAGGGCGGGTTGGTGTCGTCCAAGGCCCGCTCCGGCGCTCTGGTCCAGCTGATCGACTGGGCCGCGGCCAGCCAGAACGCGTCCCGCTCGGCCAGGCTGCGCCGGTAGGCTTCGGAGTACGCGCCCATGCTCGGCTCCTTCGGGTCGGACGTTCCGCCGGTCCCATCATGGCGCGGGAGCGGCGGGCGCGCCGGATTCCCGCGCGGAAAGACCCGGCAACCTCACGGAGCCCGGGAGCGTCCTAAGCTGGACCGCGGGCAAACGCCGCGTGACGGCCACGAAGTGAACACGGACAGTGAGGGGAGCCCGGCGGTGAACGGACTCGCGAGCGCGTTGCTCTCGCTAGCCCATTCCTTGTTCGGCCCGGGTTTCTGCCCCGGCGACTGGGTCTGGGCCACGAGTGCGGCCGGTGCGCTGGTCGCGCTGCTCCCGCCGATCGGCGCGGTCGCCGTGTCGATCATCCGGAAGGGCACCGGCAACCGCTACGACGCCACGACGCTGGGCGTCTTCGGGGTGATCGGCCTGCTCAGCACGCTGGTGCTGCCGTGGCTGCTGGCCATCGGCGTCTCGGGCGTCTTCCAGGCGGCCTACGGCAAGGCGAAGACCGGGCTGTCGGCGACCGAGCTGTCGACGCTGAACGGCCCCGGTGGCTGCTGGGTGGACAGCCAGCGGGACTACCTGGGCGGCGGCCAGACCGTCTTCGACGTGCTGTCCTCGCAGAGCGGCAAGGACCTCCCGTTCTTCGTGTACCTGCTGGCGTTCGTCGTCCTGGGGGCCGGCTCGCTGTTCTTCGTGATGCTGCAGGGCCGGACGGCCTTCCGTCGCGGCCCGAAGTGGCCGTCGCGGTTCTTCTGGATCCCGTTCGCCGCCATGCTCGTGTTCAGCGTCGGCATGGAGGCGAACACCGCGCTGCACTTCTGGCTCGGGTTCCTGCCGTTCAGCGTGCTGGGGCTGATCCCGGTCGCGATGGTCGGGCCGCCGCCGTGGTCGGTGATCAACCGGTCGGACCGGGCGGACGAGCCGCCGCCGCGTCGCGAGCCGGAGCTGCACCGCCCGCCGCCGTCGCAGGTCCAGCCGCGTCCGACCCCGCCGCCCCCACCGCCGCCGCCGATCAACAAGCCGTACCCGAAGACGGCGCTGGCGTCCGCGCCCGAGCCGCCGTCCCCGCCGGGGGGCATGCTGGCCGCGGCGCCAGTCCCGATCC
>NZ_JBSGJD010000392.1:0-5972 GCF_053605405.1 Amycolatopsis sp. NPDC003861 | reverse complement strand
GCGGGTTCTAACCCGCCTTACCACTCACGACGGCCGGAGAGGGCGAGGCTCACTCCGCGAACGCCGGCCGATCCCGGTACTCGGCCTCGCCCAGCACCGCCGGGTTGAGGGTGACCCGGTACGCCGCCGCCTCGGCCCACCAGCGCTCTGCCTCCGCGCGGTCTCCGCGGGCCGCCGCCGTGTTTCCCAAGCCTGTCAACGCCCTGGCCCGCTCGTACTCGTTCCCCGCGTCGTCGGCCACCTCGGCCGCCAGGTGGTAGCTGCGCGCGGCCTCCTCCCAGCGGCCCGCGCGGAAGTGCACCCAGGCCTCGCAGTTGACCGACATCGCCCGGTCCACCGGCAGCTGAGCGAGCTCCGACGCCTCCGAAGCCGCCGCCAGGGCCTCGGGGAACCGGTCCAGGGCCACCGAAGCGAGGGCGATTCCGCGCAGTGCGATCACCACGTTGCGGGTGCGGCCCGTGCGGCGGTACACCTCCAGCACCGTCGTCAACTCGGGCAAGGCTGCTTCCGCTTCGCCGCGGTACAGGCGGGCCCACGCCAAGCTGGACAGCGCGTCGATCGTCCCCCGGTCGTCCCTGGCCAGGGCGAACTCCGCCTGGGCCTGCTGGTGGAAGCGGACCGCCTCGTCGGGGCGGCCGGCCTCGATGTGGGCCATGCCGAGGTTGCCGCGATTTGTACGAGTTCACCTCGGCGGTGGTGGACCTGCGCCACCAGCACCCGGTGTTCCGCCGCCGCCGCTTCTTCGCCGGCCGCCCCATCCGCCGCGGCGACGAACTGCGCGACATCGCCTGGTTCACCCCGGCCGGCGAGGAGATGACCGACCAGGACTGGGAGTCCGGCTTCGGCCGCACCATCACGGTGTTCCTCAACGGAACGGCGATCCCGGACCTCGACGCGCGCGGCGAGCGCGTGGTGGACGACTCGTTCCTGCTCTGCTTCAACGCCCACGACGACGACATGACGATGACCGTCCCCGACGGCGGGTACGGCGAGGAGTGGGCGATCGTCCTGGATTCGGCCACCGGCGAGGTGTTCCACCGATCGGTCGGCGGCATCCTGGTCGGCGGCGTGGCGGGCGACCAGCTGGCCACCCCGCGGACCGTGCCGGGCGGCGGAACGCTGGTCGTCGGCGGCCGGTCGCTGACCGTGCTGATGCGCACCAAGGAAGACTGACCCACCGCAGCCGGGTCGCCCTGCGGCGGCCCGGCTGCGCGGTCGTCGGTCAGCCGAGGCCGGGACCCCGGGCCGCGTGCGGCCCCGCACCGGTGCGGCCCGCGCGGGCCGTCAGCAGGCCGAGGGCGATCATGCCGACGCCCAGGCCCAGGTGCAGCCAGTTGTCGGCGGTGTTGACGGGCACGAAGTTCGCGTCGCTGCCGTGGTCGATGAGCAGCCCGTAGAGCCAGAGCACCAGGTAGACGACCCCGCCTGCGATGAGGTACGTCCGGGCGCCGCGCGCGGTGCGGGCCGACGCGAGGCCGACGACGCCGAACAGCAGGTGGACGATGTTGTGCAGCACCGAGACCATGAACACGCCGAGCAGCATGGCCATCGAGTCGTGGCCGGCGAAGCTCAGCTGGTCGTAGTCCGTCGTGATGCCCGGCACGAAGCCGAGCACGCCGACCAGCAGGAAGACGACCGCGACGACCGCGGCGGCGACCTGCACGGGTGTCCGGGTGCGGGCGGGTGTGGCGGTGGACATGGCAATTCCTTTCGGCAGGTGAAGCCCGAGGCTTACCCGGCCGGACCCGGACCAATCCCCGGCCCGGGTCTCGCTCCGGTTGCAAAGCCCGCCCATCCGGCTGATCCCCGGATTCGGGGGTGTAGCCGCGCCCGGCCCCGGGTACGCGCGCGGGAAGAGCTCGTTCCCCGGCGGCGACAGGTGAGAGTCCGATGACCGACACGGTGACACGCCCGGCTCCGATCCCCCACCGTCCGGTGTGGCGGGGTCCCCGCGGTGCCACGCTCCTGAAGACGATCCGCACCACCGACCACAAGACGATCGGCGTGCTGTACCTGACGACGTCGTTCGGCTTCTTCCTGATCGGCGGCCTGACCGCGTTGCTCATGCGGGGCGAGCTCGCCCGGCCCGGCCTGCAGTTCCTCTCGCCGGAGCAGTACAACCAGCTCTTCACCATGCACGGCACGATCATGCTGCTGCTCTACGCGACCCCGAACCTGTTCGGCTTCGCCAACTTCGTCCTGCCGCTGCAGATCGGCTCGCCGGACGTCGCGTTCCCGCGGCTCAACGCGTTCTCCTACTGGCTGTACCTGTTCGGTGGGCTGGTCGTCCTGTCGGGGTACCTCACCCCGGGTGGCCCGCCCGACTTCGGCTGGACCGCCTACACACCGCTGTCCAACGCCATCCACTCCCCCGGCGTCGGCGGCGACCTGTGGATCGCCGGCCTGATCGTCACCGGGCTCGGCACGATCCTCGGCGCGGTCAACATGATCACGACCGTGGTGTGCCTGCGGTGTCCCGGGATGCTCATGTGGCGGATGCCGATCTTCACCTGGAACATCCTGTTCACGTCGGTGCTGATCCTGCTGGCGTTCCCGATCCTCACCGCGGCGCTGTTCGCGCTGCTGGCCGACCGGCACCTCGGCGCGCACGTGTTCGACCCGGAGAACGGCGGCGCGATCCTGTGGCAGCACCTGTTCTGGTTCTTCGGCCACCCCGAGGTCTACGTGGTCGCGTTGCCCTACTTCGGGATCGTCACCGAGATCGTGCCGGTGTTCAGCCGGAAACCGCTGTTCGGCTACAAGCTCATGGTGTTCGCGACGATCGGGATCACCGGGCTGTCGGCGGTGGTGTGGGCGCACCACATGTTCGCCACCGGTGCCGTGCTGCTGCCCTTCTTCTCGATCATGACGTTCCTCATCGCGGTGCCGACCGGGATCAAGTTCTTCAACTGGATCGGCACGATGTGGCGGGGACAGCTGACCTTCGAGTCGCCGATGCTGTGGTCGGTCGGCTTCATGGTGACGTTCCTGCTCGGCGGCCTGACCGGGGTCATCCTCGCGTCCCCGCCGCTGGACTTCCACGTCCACGACAGCTACTTCGTCGTCGCCCACTTCCACTACGTGCTGTTCGGCACGATCGTGTTCGCCACCTTCGCCGGCATCTACTTCTGGTTCCCGAAGATCACCGGCCGGATGCTCGACGAACGACTGGCGAAGTGGCACTTCTGGACGACGTTCATCGGCTTCCACACGACGTTCCTCATCCAGCACTGGCTCGGCGACGCGGGCATGCCGCGCCGCTACGCGGACTACCTCTCGAGCGACAACTTCACCTGGATGCACATGGTGTCCACGATCGGCGCGTTCCTGCTGGGCCTGTCGGTGCTGCCGTTCATCTGGAACGTCTTCAAGAGCTACCGCTACGGCGCCCCCGTCGTCGTCGACGACCCGTGGGGCTTCGGCAATTCGCTCGAATGGGCCACGACGAGCCCGCCGCCCCGGCACAACTTCCTCGAGCTGCCCCGCATCCGCTCGGAGCGCCCCGCCTTCGAGCTGCACTACCCGCACATGGTCGAGCGGATGCGCGCCGAAGGCCACGTCACCCGCGGCCACCCCGGCGACAAGGCGTCGCCGGCCGAGGTCGCCGCGGGTGCCATCCAGCCCAGCGACCAGGGCGACAGTGACGACCCCCGCGGCCGCTGACCCGGGCCCGCCGCTGCAGGCGTGGGAGCGGCGGCGGCTGCGCGGGATCGAGCGGGGCCTGGAGGCGGGCGCCCGGCGGCGGCTCCGGTGGTGCCTGTGCTTGGACGCCGTCGCATTGTCGTTGCTGGCGGCGGGGATCTTCCTGGCGTTGCCGTGGCTGTTCCCGGCGTGCGTCGCCGGGAATCTCGCCGTCTGCGCGCACCTTCAGCGGCGCTGAGCGCCGGTCACAGGATCGGCGCGCCACCCGTCACCGCGACGCGGGCGCCGGAGACGTAGCTGCCGTCGTCGGAGGCCAGCAGCACGTACACCGGCGCCAGCTCGGCCGGCTGACCGGCACGGCCCAGCGGCACCTGCTCGCCGAAGGACTGCACCTGCTCCTCCGGCATGGTGGACGGGATGAGCGGCGTCCAGATCGGCCCCGGTGCGACGCTGTTGGCCCGGATCCCCTTCGGTCCCAGCAGCTGCGCGAGCGCCGCGCACATGTTGGCGATGCCCGCCTTCGTCACGTCGTAGGGCAGCAGTTGCGGCGTCGGGTTGTCGGAGTTCACCGACGAGCTGCCGATGATCGACGCCCCGGGCTTCATGTGCGGCACGGCCGCCTTGGCGAGGTGGAAGAACGCGCTCAGGTTGGTGGCGAGGGTGTGATCCCACTCCTCGTCCGGGATCTCCTCCAGCGTCTCGTGGGTCATCTGGAAGGCGGCGTTGTTGACCAGGACGTCGATCCGGCCGAACTCCTCGACGGCGCGGGCGACCAGGCCCCGGCAGTGCGCGGGATCGGCGACGTCCCCGGGCACGACGACGGCCTTCCGCCCGGCCTCTTCCACCCAGCGCCGCGTCTCTTCGGCGTCCTCGTGCTCGTCGAGGTAGGAGATCAGCACGTCGGCGCCTTCCCGGGCGTACGCGATCGCCACCGCGCGGCCGATCCCGCTGTCCGCGCCGGTGATGAGCGCCGCCTTGCCGGTCAGCTTGCCGGAGCCGCGGTAGCTGTGCTCGCCGTGGTCGGGCCGCGGCGTCATGGCGGCGGTGGTGCCGGGCGGGGTCTGCTGCTGGGCGGGCTGCTCGGGCACGGTGGCTCCTCCGGGACGGGAATGGATCTCCCGCCCCGTGTTCCCGGTGACGCCCGGCTCACACTGTCATCTTGAGGATGACTTCCCACTTGTCATCGTTTGGATGACATGCTAGAACAGTGGTGCGTGTTGACACCCACCGTCGAAGCCCAGAAGGAGGACACCGATGTTGATGCGCACCGACCCGTTCCGTGAGCTGGACCGCCTGACCCAGCAGGTCTTCGGCACCGCGGGAACCTGGTCGAAGCCCACCGCGATGCCGATGGACGCCTACCGCGCCGGCGACGAGTTCGTGGTCTGCTTCGACCTGCCGGGCGTCGCTCCGGACGCCATCGAGCTCGACATCGAGCGCAACGTGCTGACGGTCAAGGCCGAGCGCCGCCCCCTCCCCGGCGGCGACACCGTGGAGATGCAGGTTTCCGAGCGGCCGCTGGGCGTGTTCTCCCGCCAGCTGTTCCTCGGCGACAGCCTCGACACCGACCACATCGCCGCCGACTACGAGGCGGGCGTCCTGACCCTGCGCATCCCGGTAGCCGAAAAGGCCAAGCCCCGCCGCATCGAAATCGGCGGCGACCGATCCGGCCGCCGCGAGATCCAGGCCTGATGGAGGAAAGGTGTCACGCCGCGGCGGAGAGGATCTTCGCCGCGGCGGCGGACCTGGGCACCACCCGCCAGGAGGCGATCCTCGTGACCCGGGCGGTCCACGCGATCAAGAAGGGCCACCCGACCGAGGTCGCCCTGACGGACACCCCGCAACACCGCCGCCGCAGGCTGGCCCACGTGGTCGGCACGGAACTGTGGCAGCCGGGCATCAACCCGGACGAGCTCCTGGCGGCCGTAATCAGTGTGGGCCGCACGGCCCCGAGGCACCAACAACCGCCGGCGGCTGCTTGACGCCGAGCAGCAGGCGGCGGCCGGTTAGGTGGCCGAAACTGTCGGTGGTCGCCGGTAGAGTGGAAAACGGGGGGGCGCCCCGGCGGCCTTCCCGTCTCGGCAGGTCAGCAACCCTCACCCCGGCGGCCATCCCGCCTCGGCAAGCCACTAACCCTCACCCCGGCCGCCTTCCGCGGCCTGGCAGCGCTCCGGCGCAGCCGGAGTGCCCTTTCACCTACCTCACCGCCCCGAACCGGCACGCGGCCCCCAGACCGGCAACCCACCCAGACCTCCCCCGCCACCCCGATCCGAAGCCAGAACACGGCCGGTGGTGCCGGGTCAAGGCACGCTTTCCCGCCTTGACGCGGT
>NZ_JBSGJD010000391.1:0-6009 GCF_053605405.1 Amycolatopsis sp. NPDC003861 | reverse complement strand
TCGCGCGGCCCGCACGGCGCGCAACCCGCGTACCGGTGAGGCCGTGAAGGTGAAGAAGACCAACGTGCCCGCGTTCCGCGCCGGCACCACCTTCAAGGACGTCATCTCCGGCACCAAGAAGCTCCCGAAGGCGACCCCGGTCAAGCGCGCCGCCGCCGGCACGCGGGCGACGGCCACGAAGACCGCCGCGGCGGCCGCGCCGGCCAAGGCGACCACGACCCGCACCACCCGCGCCGCGGCGGCCAAGCCGGCCGCGACGACCACGCGGACCCGCGCCACCGCGGCGAAGCCGGCCGCCAAGGCCACCGCCGCCAAGGCGGCCCCGAAGACCACCGCGGCGAAGACCACGGCGGCCAAGGCCACCACGGCGAAGGCGACCCCGGCCAAGGCGACGACGACGCGCACCCGGACCGCCGCCGCCAAGCCGGCCGCGGCCAAGACCACCGCGGCCAAGACGACCGCGGCGAAGACCACGGCCGCCAAGGCTCCGGCCAAGCGCACCTCCGCGGCCAAGAAGAAGTAGTAACCCCGTTTTCCCTCGAAGGGCCTCGCACCGAGCCGGTGCGGGGCCCTTCGGCATTTCCGGCGCCGCTCGCTCGTGCGACCACATAGGACTCTTGCGGGGCTGGGCGAACTCGTGAGACGGCCTCCGCCCGGCGGGCGAGGTCTGCGCAGGGTGCTCCGACCGGCAGGTCCCCCGGCTGAAGCGAGCAGGGCCGACGGGGCCGGCGAGGAGCCGGGCGTCCCCTCGCCGGAGGCCGGAAATCAGCCCACCATGTCCACTGTGGACTTCACGGGGGCTTGACATCCACGGGTGATCATTCATACATTCGATGTCTGTTTGTATGAATGACGGGAGTTGATCCGCATGCGGCTCGGCAAGACCGCCGTCGTCCTCGGGGGCAGTGCCGCCGGCCTGTGCACGGCCGGAGCGCTCGCCCCGCACTTCGACCGGGTGCTGGTGCTGGAACGCGACGAACTGCCCGACGGCGCCGAACGCCGCCGCGGCGTCCCGCAGAGCAAGCACCCGCACTTCCTGCTCAACTCCGGGCGGCGCGCGATCGGCGCGCTGTTCCCCGGGTTCGAAGACGACCTCATCGCGGCCGGCGGGCTGCTGCTGATGCCGTCCATGGACGCCGCCTACCTCGACGGGCCGGGCTGGTCGGCCCGCAAGCGCAGCGCCATGACGATGGTCTACGGCTCGCGGATCCTCATCGAACGCGTGCTGCGGGACAAGGTGCGCGAGCTGGCGAACGTCGTCGTCCGCGAGGGGGTCTCGGTGCGTGGCTTGACCACCTCGGACGGAGAGGTCACCGGAGTCGAGCTCGACGAGGAGCACGTCGACGCCGACTTCGTCGTGGACGCCATGGGCCGCGGTTCCCCGGTTTCCGGCTGGCTCGCGGCGGCCGGCTGGCCCGAACCCGAGGTGCAGACCCTCGACGCCAAGGTCACCTACACCTCGCGCTGGTACGACCTGCCCGCCGAGCGCCCCGCCTCCTGGTGGTGGCGGCACCTGGTGATCATGCCGACGCCGGACAAGGGCGACCACCCGGCCGAGCACGAGTTCCTGGTCAACTTCTTCCCGATCGAAGGCAACCGCGTCATCGCCTGCATGGGCTCGTGGGGGCTGGAGATGCCCAGCACCACGGCCGCGTTCGCGGAGACGGCGCGCCGGGTGCGGACGCCGTTGTTCGCCGACGCCATGGACCGCTGCGTCCCCGCCTCGCCGGTCCACCTCACGCGGTCGACCGGCAACAAGTGGCGCCGTTACGACCGCCTCCGCACGCGGGCGCGGCGGCTGGTCTTCGTCGGCGACTCGATCTGCGCGTTCAACCCCTTCTACGCCCAGGGCATCAGCTCCGCGTCGGGATCGGCGCTGCTGCTGCGCGAGCACCTGGCCCGCGCGGAGCGGCTCGACGCGAAGTTCTCCGCGCGCTTCTTCACCGCGCAACGCCGATTGCTGCGGGTGCCGTGGAGCCTGGCGATGGCCCGCGACCAGGGCTACGCCTGCGCGGTCGGCACCGAGCAGCTGCCGGAGTGGCGGCGGCGCATCGTCGCGGCGATGTCGGCACCGGCGTTCCGCCTCGTCGTCGGCGCGGCCCGCGAGGACGAGGTGGTCGACGAGCACTTCGCGAAGGTGTTCAACCTGGACGAATCGCTGGGTCGGATGCTGCGCACCCCGCGGGTCCTCGCCGGCCTGGTGCGCTACCGCGTCCGCGCCGCGCTGGGCCGCCACCGAGTGCCGTTCGGGTTCGACCCCCAGGCGGAACCACCGGCCACGGACTACTCGGCGGCGACGGCGACCGCGCGATGAGCACGGCGTGCGGACCGGACGCCGAAGCCGTCACCCGCGGGCTGGGGTTCGGCTGCCACGACGTCTCGCCGGTGGTGTCGGTCCGGCCGCCGTGGGCGCTCGCCCACTGGACGATGCCGCTGCTGGAAGTGCTGATCGTCGGCGGCGCGGTGTTCGCTCTGGTGCACGCGCTGCGCCGGCGTCGTGCCGGCGACCCGGTGAACCTGGCGCTGTGGTGGGCTTCACTGGTCTACCTGTTCGTCACCGAACCGCCACTGTACTTCCCGGAGTGGTTCGGGCTCGACCGGCTGTACGGCTTCATCTTCGCCCACAACCTGTTCACCGTGCAGTTCATGGGAGACCGGCTGCCGCTCTACATCGTGGCGTTCTACCCGGTGATCAGCCAGCTCGCCTACGAAGTCGTCCGCTCGCTCGGGCTCTTCCGGCGCGGGGCGCTGCGGGGTTCGGTGGCGGTGGCCTTCACCTGCCAGGTGTTCTACGAGGTCTTCGACCACCTCGGCCCGCAGCTGAAGTGGTGGGCGTGGAACCCGGCCAACACGATCGTCAACCACCCGGCCTTCGCGTCGGTGCCGCTGAACAGCATGCTGCTGTTCGCTTCCGTTTCGATGGCCGCGATGACCTACCTCGTCGTCCGCCTGACCCGCGGCCGGCGCCGGCTGACCCTGCGCATCCTGCTGGCCGGTGTCCTGACGCCGCCGGCCATGGCGATCGCCGGGATCCCGTCGGGCTTCGCCGGCGACAACGTCACCGCGCGGGCCTGGATCCTCGGTGTCGAGCTGGGGCTCCTGTGGGTGGCCGGCGGCTGGATCGTCGTGGCGCACCTGCGTTCCGGGGAACCGGGCGAGCCCCTGTCGGCCTTCACGCGGTGCTACCCCGCCGTTTACCTGGGTGCGATGGCGGTGTTCTGGCTGTCGGCGCTCCCGGCCTACTTCGCGGCGAAGGACGGCGTCACGGCGGACGGTACGCCGATCGGCAGCGGGCTGTACGCGCTCGTCTGCTTCGCCGGGGCCGGCCTGCTGCTGGTGGCGCTGTCGCGGCGCGTCCGCACCCCTGTCCCGGGCTGAGCGCTCCGCTCGGGGAAGATGGCGGCATGGGGCACCACGGATGGCAGGGCAACCCGCCCGGCACCGAAGACGAGGCACGCCGGCGGATCGTCGAAGCGGCGACGGCTTGCCTCGACCGGGCCGGCCTGGCCAAGACGAGCCTGTCCGACGTCGCCGCCGAAGCGGGCGTCACCCGGCAGACCGTCTACCGCTACTTCCCGGGGCTGAAGGACATCCTGCGGGCCGTCGCGCTGGACGGCGTCGAAGAGTTCGCCGGGCGGATGGAGCGGCACCTGGCCGCGTACGGGACGGCCGCCGAAGCCGCGATGGAGTCCGTGGTGTTCGCCGTCCGGACGCTGCCCGGGGAGCCGCACATGGGCCTGCTGCTGCAGGCGGGCGAAGCGGACTTCTTCACCGACGGCGTCGTTTCGCCGCTGGCGTTTTCGTACGGGGCGCGGATCCTCCGGAACCTGCCGGTGGACTGGGCGGGCGCTGGGATCGCCTCCGACGAGGAGCTCCAGGGCCTCGCCGAGGTCCTGATGCGGCTGTTCCTGTCGTTCCTGCAGTACCCCTCGACACCGCCGCTCAGCGACGACGAGCTGCGCGCCCTGGTCCGCCGCTGGATCGGGCCGGCGCTGCGCGGCTGACGTTTCCGGAAACGCCGCCGGGGAATGCGATGACAATTCCTGACAACGCGGGGAAGTGTGACGTCTCCCACGCGGAGTCGGTGGCGAGGGGTTTCCGCCCTCGCCACCGACGGTTGCGGTG
Organism: Amycolatopsis sp. NPDC003861; assembly: GCF_053605405.1. NCBI lineage: Bacteria > Bacillati > Actinomycetota > Actinomycetes > Pseudonocardiales > Pseudonocardiaceae > Amycolatopsis > Amycolatopsis sp. NPDC003861. Next base: position 1,884 of record NZ_JBSGJD010000391.1, on the reverse strand, counting down.
ATCTCTCCCCAGTGATCTGCCGCCCACGGCGTTACTTCTTGGCGGCGGCGACCTTCTTGCGCGGGGCGCGCTTACGCGGCGGGGCGGCGGGCGCCTCTGCCTCTTCGACCTGCGCCTGCTCGTAGGCGGCGATCACCTCGGAGGAGAGGCGGCCCCGCTCGGAGACCTCGTAGCCGTTCGCGTTGGCCCAGGCGCGGATCTGCTGGTTGCGCTCGCGGTCGGTGGTGCTGGTGGTGGTCGACTGCCCGGTGGCGACGCGCACCTTGCGGCCGCCGATGCGCCGTCCGGCGGCGATGTAGCGGGCCAGTTCGTCGCGCAGGGCGGAGGCGTTCTCGTCCGAAAGGTCGATTTCGTAGGTGACGCCGTCGAGGCCGAACTGAACGGTCTGGGCGGCGGTGCTGCCGTCGATGTCGTCCAGGATCTCGACGAGGACTTTCTGGGCCACGGGAATGCTCCTCAGCTGGATGTGCGTCCGGGGGAACGCGACGTGTGACAAGTTGCACAATGGTCGGCGTTCTTCGGTGGAGTGTATCCACCCGAGGAGACGTACGGCAATTTCCTCCCGGATTCCGCGGAACGGCGGCGGCCCGGGGTGGTCCTGAAAGGACTGGGCCGCCGCCGTCCCGGCTGTTCGCCGGGCGGGGGAATTCAGGTTCCGGAGGGTGTGGAGCCCTGCTCGCCGTGGTGGTAGGGCGGATCCGTGGCGAGCGCCTCGTCGGCGGCGCCTTCGGCGGGATCGGCCAGCTGGGCCTCCCGCGCGGCTTCTTTCGCCTCTTTGATGAGCTGCCGGCTGTGGTCGAGGTCCGCTTCGGGCCGGTTTTCGTTCTCCGTCATCGCGACTCCTTGCGGTCGGATTGCGTTCCCTGCCGCACGGCTACCCGCGAAGCCCCGGACGCAACCGTCGCGGGGGCCGGGGTGTTCACCCCAACGAGTGGGCGAGGTGAATTGTTCGGCGGCCGGCGGGGGATCGGGTGAGGGGGTGACCGGGACCGGTTCCGCGGGCGGGAAAAGCACGCCGGGAAACGGCGGGGCGCTTGGTGGGCGACATTCGTGGCGATGCTCGGCGGGCCCGGGGGCGGCGATCTCAGGCCGGTTTGCGGGATCGGTCCGGCGGCTCTGGGCGCATTTACCGGCCGCTGAGGAACGCCGGAGGCTCGTGTGGCTGGCTTGGAAGCGCTGGTGGCTGGTAGGGCTGTTCGGAGCGCTGGAGGCTTGTGGGGGCCAGCCTGGCAGGGCTGCAGGCTTGTGAGGGCCGAAGGCGGCCGCATTCGCCGCGGCCTGCCCGGGCTCGCCGGAAGCCCCGCGGCGACCCACCCCCGAAATGCCGGAAGGGCCCCGCACCAGCCTGGTGCGGGGCCCTTCCGATCGTCGCGAGGGTGTTACTTCTTCTTCGCGGCGGAGGTGCGCTTGGCCGGGGCCTTGGCCGCCGTGGTCTTCTTCGCCGCGGCGGTCTTGGTTGCGGCCGGCTTGGCGGCGGCGGTCTTCGCCCGCGTGGTGGTCGCCTTCGCCGTGGTGGCCTTGGCCGCCGTGGTCTTGGCGGCGGTCTTCGGGGCCGCCTTGGTCGCGGTGGCCTTGGCCGCCGGCTTCGCGGCCGCCGTGCGGGTGCGGGTCGTCGTCGAACGCGTGGTGGCCGGCTTGGCCGCCGCCGCCCGCGTGGTGCGGGTCGTGGTGGCCTTGGCCGGGGCCGCCGCCGCGGTCTTGGTGGCGGTCGCGCGGGTCGACGTCGCCGCGGTGGCGCGCTTGACCGGGGTGGCCTTCGGGAGCTTCTTGGTGCCGGAGATGACGTCCTTGAAGGTGGTGCCGGCGCGGAAGGCGGGCACGTTGGTCTTCTTGACGCGGACGGCCTCACCGGTGCGCGGGTTGCGGGCGGTGCGAGCGGCGCGG
>NZ_JBSGJD010000390.1:0-6021 GCF_053605405.1 Amycolatopsis sp. NPDC003861 | reverse complement strand
GATCGGTGACACGATCGCCCGCCAGCTCACACTAGACCGATCAGTCCGCTACCAACCCCTCACCAACCACAAACTGTCCGCGAAGTCCTGAAACATACCTGTCCGTGAGGTCCTGAGACATGACAGCGGGTTCTAACCCGCCTTACCACTCACGACCACGGCGGGGACGGCGTCGAGGCGGGCGAAGTCGGCGCTGATCTCCCCGGCCGTCTGCAGCAGCAGCGGCAGGTGGTGCTCGACCAGCCGCTCGACCGAGGTCTCCGCGGCGTGGCAGTTGACGTTGACGCCGGCGATCACCCGGCCCGTCCCGTCGCGCAGCGGCGCCGCCACCGAGCGGATGCCCAGGGCGAGCTGCTCGTCGGTCAGCGCCCAGCCGCGGGCGCGCACCTCGCGCAGCTCGGCGTCGCGCTCGGCCCGGCCCGGCTGCCAGCGGGGGACCAGGCCCGAGCGGGTCGGCTCGGCCAGCACCGCCTCCAGCTCGTCCGCCGGCAGCGCCGCGAGCTGCACCTTGCCCAGCGACGTCGGCAGGGCCGGGAAGCGGGTGCCGATCTGCACGCTCAGGCCCACGATCTTCGGCACCGCCACCCGGGCGACGTAGACGATGTCGGAGCCGTCGAGCTGGGCGATCGAGCAGGACTCGTCCGTGCGCGCGACCAGGCGTTCCAGGTGCGGGCGGGCGACCTCCCACAGGCCCGTGGAATGCACGTACGCGACGCCGAGGTCGAGCACCCGCGGCGTCAGCGAGTAGTCGCGGCCGTCGGTGCGGACGTAGCCGAGCTCCTCGAGGGTCAGCAGGATCCGGCGGGCGGTCGGGCGGGCCAGCCCGGCCGCGGTGGCGACCTCGGCCAGCGTCATCGCCGGCCGGCCCGGCCGGAACGCGGTGATCACCTCGAGCCCGCGCGCCAGCGCCTCGATGAAGTCCGGACCCGTTCCCTCGCGTGGCATGCGCGACCTCCCTCTGCAGTCCTGCCCGCAGCGTAGCCGCGGGGATTGACACCGGCGCGGCACTGGACGAAAGTGGCGGCACCCGTCGAGTGTCCGTAGAGCGGACAAGTGTACGCAACGGAGGCCAGTGATGTCCGAATCGATCGTCCTGCGGGGTGGCACGGTGCTGACCCTCGACGACGCTCGCCGCGTCCTGCCCGGCGCAGACGTCCTGGTCGAGGGCGACCGCATCGCCGCGATCGGCCCGGCCCTGGAGGTCCCGGCGGGCACGACCGAGATCGACGCCTCCGGCGGCATCGTCATGCCGGGGATGATCGACACGCACCGCCACCTGTGGCAGACCGCCATGCGCGGCTACGGCGCCGACTGGACGCTCACCCAGTACTTCGTCTGGTACTACCTCGAGTGGGGCAAGGTGTTCCGCCCCGAGGACATCTACGCGGGCAACCTGCTCGGCGCGTGGGAGGCCCTGGAGGCCGGCGTCACCACCACCGTCGACTGGTCCCACGGCCTGCGGACCACGCAGCACGCCGACGCGGCGGCCGACGCGCTCGAAGCCGTCCCCGGCCGGTTCGTGCTGGCCTACGGCAACATCCAGGACGCCCCGGCGAACTGGACGGCCACGCCGGAGTTCCGCGACTTCGCCGCCCGGCGCGCCGGCGGCGAGCTCGGCTTCCAGCTCGCCTTCGACGTCACCGGCGACCCCGCCTTCCCCGAAAAGCCGGCCTTCGAGGTGGCCCGCGAGCTCGGCGTGCCGGTGACCACCCACGCCGGCGTCTGGGGCGCGACCGGCGACGACGGCATCCGGCTGATGTACGACCACGGGTTCATGACCCCGGAGACGGTCTACGTCCACGGCGCGTCGCTGTCGGCCGACTCCTACCACCGCATCGCCGCCACCGGCGGGTCGGTGTCGGTCTCCACCGAAAGCGAACAGAGCGCCGGCCAGGGCTACCCGCCCACCTGGGCGCTGCGCAAGTACGGCATCCCGGTGTCGCTGTCGATGGACACCTCGGTGTGGTGGAGCGGCGACCTGTTCTCGGCCATGCGCGCCACCCTCGGCGCCGACCGGTCCCGGGAGCACCTGGAGGCGCACGCGAAGGGCGAGACGGTGACGCACGCGGCACTGCGTGCGGACCAGGTCGTGGAGTGGGCCACCCGGGGCGGCGCCGCGGCGCTGGGCCGCTCGGACCTGGGCCGCCTGGAGGTCGGCAAGAAGGCCGACGTCGTGCTGCTGAAGAACGACCACTCCCCGGTGTCGTTCCCGCTGCTCAACCCGTACGGCCACGTGGCGTTCCAGGCCCAGCGCGCCGACGTCCACACGGTGCTGGTCGGCGGCCGCGTGGTCAAGCGCGACGGCCGCCTGGTCGACGTCGACCTCCTCGCGGTCCGGCGGCGGGTCGAGGGCACGGTGGAGTACCTGCGGGCGCAGCTCGGGGAGGAGGCGTGGCGGCAGGGGATGAACCCCGACGTGCCGGAGACCAAGATCCTCGACAACCCCTACACCTACACCGACTACCAGAGTGACCGCACGCACGGCGGCTGAGCTACCGTTCCCCTCCGTGGTCCAGGTTTTCGTCCAGCCCGCCTACGGCACCGCGGACGCCCGCCGCTACGGCGCCGAATCCCTGGAAAAGACCGTCGCCTTCGGCGAACTCGCCGACCTGCTCGACCCCGCGGACCTCGCCCGCCTCGACGCGCTGCACCCGGGCGGGCGGGCCCGGTTCTGGGGCGCCAAGGACAAGTACGACCGCCGGATGGACACCGTGACCACCGGCGACGTCGTGCTCTTCACCGGCGGCAAGCACGTCCAGGCGACGGCCGAGGTCGGGCACGGGTTCCGCAATCCCGCCTTCGCGCGCCGGCTGTGGCGCCCGGACCCGGGGAAGTGCCTGTTCAGCAACGTCTACAGCCTGCGCCGCTACCGGCGTGTCGGACTGCCGTACGAAGCGGTCTGGGCGCTGCCCGGCTTCAACCCCGGCGACAACTTCATGGGCCTGCGGTTCCTCGACGCCGCGAAGTCCACCGCCGTGCTGGGACTGCTCGCCACGCACTGAGGCGCGCTCAGCAGTGGGGCATGACTCCGTCGAAGGACGCGCAGTCGTCCTGGTCCCACGGGGTCGTCTGCCACTGCTCGGCCGTCAGGATCCGGGACGTGTCGCCCGCGACGAACTTCCAGGGCCCGTAGTAGGCGTTGCTGAACCAGTAGTTGCCCTGGTCGTGGGTGATGGCGTCCTGGACGACCTTGCCCTGGTACGGCGACCAGGACGGGTACGTCCCCCAGTTCGACAGCAGCGCCATCTTGCCGCAGGAGCCGTTCGTGCAGCCGATGCGGGCCGGGTCGAAGCGCAACGTGTTGTCGTGCACCTCGACCAGCTGGGTCTTCCACCGGCAGTCGTCGTACAGCGGCGCCGACGCGATCCCGGGCGCCGAGCACCGCGTGCGGTCGGTGACGAGCTTGGTGCAGGTGTTGATCGAGGTGTTGGCCGGGCTGTTGCAGAACCGGTCGGCGTTCTCCCAGGCGGTGACACCGGACCAGTTGTCCTCGAAGGTGTTGTCGTAGATGTCGATCAGGTGCGTGCGGGCCGGCACCCGCGGCTCGCCGCCCGACTCGGACAGGTAGACGCTCGCCACCGGGAAGTTGTCGCCCTTGTCGGCGCGGCGCTTGCCGGCGACCAGGCTGTTGCGCCGCAGGACGTTGTCGCGGAAGACCAGGTTGTAGCTGATCTCGTAGAACAGCGCCTCGGCGTCGTTGTCCTCGATGAGGTTGTTCTCGATCAGGAAGTCGTTGTTGTCGGTGTCGGCCCAGAGCCCGGCGCCGTGGTTGTGGTGGATCCAGTTCCCGCGGACGTCGGCCTTGTCGACCACCCAGAACTTGATCCCGCCGCTGCACCCGCAGCCGGGGCTGCGCGTTTCCCAGTCGTCGGTGTTGTTTCCGGCGATCTCGTTGCCCTCGATGATCAACGCGGTGATCGTGCTGTCCGACCGGTAGGCGTTCATGCCGTACTGGCCGTTGTTGCGCAGGCAGCTGTGCCGCACCTCCTGGCGCGCCCCGGCCATGATTCCCGCGCCTTTGTTGTTCTGCACGGTCGTGTTTTCGATGATCCAATGCTCGCCGGAATCGTGGTTCACCACGCCCTGGTCCTGCGGGGCGACGAAGTTCTGGATGGTGAGCCCGCGGATGACGACGTTCTTCGCCTGTTGCGTGAAGGCGGCGCGGTTGATGCCCTGCCCGTCCAGCACCGCGCCGGGCGCGCCGAGGTAGACGTCGCCGTCCTTGGGGATGACCTGCCCGAACGGGTCCGCCGCCAGCAGGTGCGTGCCCGGCGGCAGCCAGAACGTGGTGCCCGGCGGCGACTCCTGCGACTTGCGGTAGAGGTCGCCGGGTACCGCGGCGTCGACGGTGACCGCACCCGCGGGCGCCGTGGTGTTGACCAATGGCTGGTGATCGCACACCGGCCCGGGCGTCACCGCGGCCGCGGCCGCCGGCCCGGGCGGCACGACGAACGCGGCCAGCAGAACGACGGCCAGAATGGATCTCATCGGCGACATGGTGGGAAACCTACGCAATTGATCGCGCAACGGCTTGGTCCGATCGAGTCCATTCCTGTGGTTTTCGGGTGTACCAGGTAACGAAAAAAACAGTGATTACTCCACGACTGTGAATACCGTGGGAACAATAGGTGGAAGGTTCTGTTATCGTGGTCCGGGCCGGCCCGCGGCCGGAATTCCGCGCGGAGGCGGGCTCGGAGCGGCGCAGCGCGGGTGGGCCACCTGCCGCGTCGCGGTCGGCCGGGCGGCCGAGCGCCGCCGCGGTCGACCGGCGGACGGTGACCGGGCCCCTCCCGTGGTGCCGGCCCGGACCCGGATTTTATCCGTTAAACGGAGAACTACCTGAGCGAGTGATTTCACGCCATTCATTCCGGCCACTCCCGCGGTGGCGAAGTAGGCTGGTTCAACCCCATTCCGGATCTGTCCTCCACTCGGCGGTTCCCGCGCACCGATCGGGTATTTACGCAGGTCAACGCCCTGTGGGCGGCCCATCGGGGCGGTAACGTCACCTATCGGACAGAACTGCTGCCCCGGTGCCCGGGCCCCGAATCAAACCCGGCCGCCGCACTCAGGAAGGGAACCCCGAGAAATCATGTCCACATTGCGACGACTGGCTGTCGCCGGCGCTTTCGCGCTGCCGCTTTCCCTCGTCATCGCCGGTCCGGCGACGGCGCACCCGCTCGACTGGCCGCACGACTCCTGGAGCGCCGAGAGCTCCAGCACCTGGGCCGGCATCGGCGGCGCGGGCACCACCGACACCGACGAAGGCTCGACCTGGTGGGGACACCACTGGTCGGAGACGGACTCCGCGGTGGCCGGCATCGGCGGCGCCGCCGTGACGCACAGCGGCGAGTCCGGCGACGACGGCTGGAACCACGCCTGGCACCACCCGGCCCACGACGGCTGGTACGGCGGCGACGACGACGGCGACTGCGACGACTACGACGGCGACGACCACCACTACGTCACGGGCGACTACGACGATGACGACGACGTCGTGCACCACGCCGTGAGCCACCCCGACCCGGTGGACCAGGAGCCGGCCGGCTACGTCGTCCACCCGGTGTACGACGCCGACGACGACGCTGACGACGCCGACGACGCCGGCGACGTGGGCTACTACGCCGAGCAGCACTCGGCCGGTGTGGACGGCGCGACCTCGGCGCACGTGGTGAGCCACGCGGGCGAGCACCACGCCACGTACGAGGCGGAGAAGCTGACGGCCGGCCCGTACGGCGCATCGTCGGAGGGTGCGCACGCGGTGGCGGTGCCGGACTACGCGGGCTACCACGCCTGGTACACCACGGCCGGGGTGGGCGGCGCGGCCGCGCACTCGGTGACCGCGGTCGCCGACGCCACGGCGGCGGACGACGACGACTGGGTCGTCGACCACGACGCGGACGACGAATCCGACTACGACCAGGACTGAGCTCCACGGTCGAAGCCAGGGCTGAGCGAGCCGGGTCCGCACCCCGCGGTCCCCGCTCGCACACCACGCTGGGGCCCGGTCGGCCGCCCGGGTGT
>NZ_JBSGJD010000389.1:0-6024 GCF_053605405.1 Amycolatopsis sp. NPDC003861 | reverse complement strand
CGCGGTGGTCGTCGCCGACGGCGCCGGCCGCGTCCGCGGCACCAGCGCCGCGGAGACCGCGGCCATCACCGTCGGGACGCAGGCGCTGGTCGACGCGGCCAAGGCCGTGGCCACCGCGCGCGCTCAACTACCCACTGTGGACAGTGTGAGCACGCCGGAGAAGGTGGTGCTGGCCGGGGCGAGCCCGAAGCTGGCCTACGAGGTCGTCGTCGCCGGGCGCACCGCCACGGCGCCGAGCAACCTGCACGTGTTCGTCGACGCGGCGACCGGTGCGGTGCTCGACAAGCGGGACGACGTGAAGACGTTCGCTTCCGGCGCGCGCACGCAGGCCCAGCCGTCGACGGTCAACGTGGCCGGCACCGGCAACAGCTACTACGTCGGCAACGTCTCCATCGACACGACGCAGTCCGGCAGCACCTACACCCTGCGCGACCCGGGCCGCACCGGCATCAGCTGCGGCCGCGAGGGTGGCTCCGTCTACAGTGGACCGGACAACAACTGGGGCAACGGCTCCGGCACGGACCTCGAGACCGGCTGCGTCGACGTCCTCTACAGCGTCCAGACCGAGTGGAAGATGCTCGCCGACTGGCTCGGCCGCAACGGCATCAACGGCAGCGGCACCGGCTACCCGGCGTCCGTCGGCCTCAACGACGTCAACGCCTACTGGAACGGTTCCTCGACGCACTTCGGCCACTCGCAGGACAACCAGCGCCAGGCCACCTCGATGGACGTCGTCGGCCACGAGTTCGGGCACGGCATCTTCCAGTTCACCCCGGGCGGTGCCGGTTCCGGCAACGAGAACGGCGGCATGAACGAGTCGACCGGTGACATCTTCGGCGCGCTGACCGAGGCGTACGCGAACAACGCCAAGGACACGCCGGACTACGAGGTCGGCGAGGGCGTCAACCTGGTCGGCCAGGGCCCGATCCGCTACATGTACCAGCCGTCGAAGGCGGGCGACCCGAACTGCTACTCGTCGTCGATCCCGAGCACCGAGGTGCACGCGGCGGCCGGCCCGCAGAACCACTGGTTCTACCTGCTGGCCGAGGGCTCGAACCCGGGTGGCGGCAAGCCGGCCAGCCCGACCTGCAACAACTCGTCGGTCACCGGTCTGGGCATCCAGAAGGCCGGCAAGATCTTCTACAACGGCCTGCTGAAGAAGACCTCGTCGTGGAACCACAAGGCCGCCCGCAAGGCGACCCTCGAAGCCGCGATCGCGCTCTTCCCGGGCAGCTGCGTCGAGTACAACACCACCAAGGCCGCGTGGGACGCCATCTCCGTGACCGCCGCGAGCGGTGAGCCGACCTCGTGCAGTGGCGGCGGGCCGGACTTCTCGGTCGCGCTGAACCCGGCTTCGGGTTCGGTCCAGCCGGGCGCCTCGGCGACCACCACGATCAGCACCGCGATCACCTCCGGCGCGGCCCAGTCGATCACGCTGTCCGCCTCCGGCCTGCCCGCCGGCGCGACCGCGACGTTCAACCCGGCCACGATCCAGTCGGGTGGCTCCTCGACGCTGACCATCGCGACGTCCGCGTCGACCGCGACCGGCAGCTACCCCGTCACCATCACCGCCGACGGGGCCAGCACCGACCACACCGCGACCTACACGCTGTCCGTCGGCACCACCGGCTCGTGCGCCGCGGTGACCAACTCGACCCGCTTGAACATCCCGGACTACCCGGCGAGCGCGGTCAACAGCACCAACACCGTCAGCGGCTGTGCCCGCAACGCGTCGAGCACCACCAAGGTCGAGGTGCACATCACCCACACCTACCGCGGTGACCTCGTCCTCGACCTGGTCGCGCCGGACGGCACGGCGTACCGGCTGAAGAACTCCAGCAGCGACTCCGCCGACAACATCGACACCACCTACACCGTCAACGCTTCTTCGGAAGCCGCGAACGGCGCGTGGCAGCTCCGCATCCGAGACGTCGGCCCCGCCGACACCGGTTACCTGTCCTCCTGGACGTTGACCGTGTAGCACGCCCCACCCCGTGAAGGCCGCACCCGCCAGGTGCGGCCTTCACGGCCGTTCTCCCCAACCCCCACCGAAGGAATTCACCGCCATGAAGTGGAAGACACGACTCGGCGCCGGGGTCACCGCCCTGGCGACCGTGCTGGGCGTCGCAGCCGCGCCCGCGGCCACCGCCGCGCCCGCCACGGCGCTCGCCGCGCCGGACATCTCGCTGGCCAACATCAAGACCCACCTCAACCAGCTGCAGACCATCGCCAACAACAACGGCGGCACGCGCTCGCCGCGGGGCGGCGGGTACGCGGCCTCGGTGTCCTATGTGGAAAACCTGCTGAAGAACGCCGGCTACACGACCACCCGGCAGACCTGCACCAGCTGCATCGGGCAGTCGCAGAACCTGATCGCCGAGTGGCCGCAGGGCGACGCGAGCCAGGTCATCATGCTCGGCGCGCACCTCGACAGCGTGAGCGCCGGCCCCGGCATCAACGACAACGGCTCGGGCAGCGCGTCGATCCTCGAGGTCGCGCTGACGCTGGCCCGCACGAACCCGGCGATGGCCAAGCGCGTCCGGTTCGGCTGGTGGGCCGACGAGGAGTCCGGTCTGGTCGGCTCCAAGTACTACGTCAACAACCTGCCGAGCAGCGAGCGCACGAAGATCAAGACCTACCTCAACTTCGACATGATCGGCTCGAAGAACTGGGGTTACTTCGTCTACGACGACGTCGCTTCGATCAAGGCCGTCTTCGACGAGTACTTCGGCTCCATCGGCATCCAGACCGAGGGCGACAGCGAAGGCGACGGCCGGTCCGACCACGCGTCCTTCAAGAGCGCGGGCATCCCGGTCGGCGGCCTGGCCACCGGCGCCGGCGACATCAAGAGCTCGGCGCAGGCGCAGAAGTGGGGCGGCACCGCGGGTTCGCCGTTCGACAACTGCTACCACCGCGCCTGCGACACGACGTCCAACATCCCGGACGCGCCGCTGGAGAAGAACAGCGACGCCATCGCCTACGCGCTGTGGAAGCTGGCCGTCGGCACGCCGCAGGGCAACGACTTCTCCGTGTCGCTGAACCCCACGTCGGGCACTGTCCAACCGGGACAGTCGCTGCAGGTCGCGGTCAGCACCGCGACGACGTCCGGCTCGGCGCAGTCGATCTCGCTGTCCGCTTCGGGCCTGCCCGCGGGCGCGACGGCGTCGTTCAGCCCGGCCACCGTGCAGTCGGGCGGCTCCTCGACGCTGACCATCACGACCACGTCGTCGACGCCGACCGGCACCTTCCCGGTCACGGTGACCGCGGACGGCGCGAACGCCGACCACACGGCGACGTTCTCCCTCGGCGTCGGCAGCTCCTCGTGTGCGCCGGTGACCAACTCGACGCGGCTGAACATCCCGGACTACCCGGCGAGCGCGGTCAACAGCACCAACACCGTCAGCGGCTGTGCCCGCAACGCGTCGAGCACCACCAAGGTCGAGGTGCACATCACCCACACCTACCGCGGTGACCTCGTCCTCGACCTGGTCGCGCCGGACGGCACGGCGTACCGGCTGAAGAACTCCAGCAGCGACTCCGCCGACAACATCGACACCACCTACACCGTCAACGCTTCTTCGGAAGCCGCCAACGGCGCGTGGCAGCTCCGCATCCGAGACGTCGGCCCCGCCGACACCGGTTACCTGTCCTCCTGGACGCTGACCGTCTGACCGGCCGCTCGGGGGCGTCCTCCGCCGGACGCCCCCGAGTTGTCTAGACCACCCGTTCGTAGGTAGTCACCGGTTCCCCGCGGCGCTTATGTTGGGCGGACACGCCGCGTCCACCCTTCACCGTCGATGGGAGCCGGGATGTCCGGTCGCTTGTTCGCAACCCTGCTGGCCACGGTGCTGGCCGTCCCGCTGTTCGTCTCGGCCCCCGCGCAGGGGGCGGTGCAGGCCGACACGTGCGCGGTGAAATCGCGGCCCGCCGGCAAGGTCCTGCAGGGGTACTGGGAGAACTGGGACGGCGCCGCCAACGGCGTCCACCCCGGGCTGGGCTGGATCCCGATCACCGACAGCCGGATGGTCCAGCACGGCTACAACGTCATCAACGCCGCCTTCCCGGTGATCCGGTCCGACGGGACCGTGTTGTGGGAGAACGGGATGGACGCCGGCGTCAAGGTGTCCACGCCGGCCGAGATGTGCGCGGCGAAAGCCGCGGGCGCGACGCTCCTGCTGTCCATCGGCGGGGCGGCCGCCGGCATCGACCTTTCGTCGTCGGCGGTGGCCGACCGGTTCGTCGCCACCGTCGTGCCGATCCTCAAGCAGTACAACTTCGACGGGATCGACATCGACATCGAGACCGGGCTGACCGGCAGCGGCAACATCAAGACGCTGTCGGCGTCGCAGAGCAACCTGATCCGGATCATCGACGGCGTGCTCGCGCAGATGCCGTCGAACTTCGGGCTGACGATGGCGCCGGAGACCGCGTACGTGACCGGCGGCAGCATCACCTACGGGTCCATTTGGGGCGCGTACCTGCCGATCATCAAGAAGTACGCGGACAACGGCCGCCTGTGGTGGCTGAACATGCAGTACTACAACGGATCCATGTACGGCTGTTCCGGCGATTCCTACCAGGCCGGGACCGTGCAGGGCTTCACCGTGCAGACGCAGTGCCTGAACAACGGCCTGGTCGTCCAGGGCACGACGATCCGCGTCCCCTACGACAAGCAGGTCCCGGGCCTGCCGGCCCAGCCGGGCGCGGGCGGCGGCTACATGTCGCCGAGCCTGGTGTCCCAGGCGTGGCGATCGGTGCCGGGCCTGAAGGGCCTGATGGACTGGTCGATCAACTGGGACGGGTCGAAGGGCTGGACGTTCGGCAACAACGTCAAGTCCCTGCAGGGCCGGTAGGTCAGGAGTCGCCCGCCGGGATCGGGTCGTTGTACTCGCCCGGCGGGCCGGCGTATTCGCGGCCGCCGGCGTCGGGGAAGGGCCATGGGTTCGGGACGCAGCCGTGCAACCCCAGCGTCTGCTGCTCCATCACCGGCGCCGGCTTGCCCGGGCCCGGGCACAGCTCGTGGCCCTGGCCGAGCCGGTGGCCGGTTTCGTGGGTGACCATGTACTGGCGGTAGACGTCGAGCGAAGCGCCGTAGTTCGGGACGGCGTTGGCCCAGCGGGCGACGTTGAGCACGACGTTGCTGCCGTTGCGGCAGGAGGTGTAGCTGTCCGGGGTGCCGCCGCACAGCCTGTCGCGGCTGGCCGGCGTGGCCAGGTAGAGGGTGAAGTCGGCGTCGTCCTGCGGGCCGACCTGCTGCAGCCGCCACTGGCCGCCGGCGGTCCAGCCGCGCGGGTCGCCGAGGATGGCGCGGATCTTCTTGGCGAACTCGCCGGGCCCGACGCCGTCGATGTCGGTCTCGATGGCGATCCGGTAGCGCATCAGCCGGCCCGACTTCCCGGCGACCTCGTCGCTGCCGGCGGTGAACATCCACTGGCCGGACCCGGTCCGCGGGAAGCTGATGGCGACCTCGACGGGCGGCGCGCTCTGCGTCACGGGCTCCCGCTCGGCCGGCGGCGGCGGGACCGAGGTGGCCTCGCCGATGGCGGTGAGGACCGGCCCCGCGGCGGGCGCGGCCACCGGCTGTCTTTCGCCACCGCACCCGCTCACCGCCAGGGCGAGCACGGCCACGGCCGCGGCTCGTCGAGCGGTTTTCGGCATGGGTCCTCCCGGGGTGCGCGGCTTCAGAAGGACATACGGCCGGTGGCCCGGAAAAGTTGCGGTGACCTGCAGTCGCGGAGCGTCACCGCAGCTCAGGGCCACGCATGTGACGACCGCCACAGCGCCCCAATGTGGCGTTCGGTGCGTCCCACGCACCCAACGCGGCGTTCGGTGCATCCAACGCACCCAACGCGGCGTTCGGCGCGCCCAACGCACCCAATGCGGCGCTCGGTGTATCCAACGCACCCAATGCGGCGTTCGGCGCGCCCAACGCACCCAATGCGGCGTTCGGCGCGCCCAACGCACCCAATGCGGCGTTCGGTGCATCCAACGCACCCAATGCGGCGTTCGGCGCGCCCAACGCAC
>NZ_JBSGJD010000388.1:0-6047 GCF_053605405.1 Amycolatopsis sp. NPDC003861 | reverse complement strand
GCTCGTGAGTGGAAAGGAGGGTTAGAACCCTCCTTTCCACTCACGAGCCGGTCAGGCGCAGGTGAGGCGGGCGGCGGCCCAGTCGCTGCGGTCGTACGAGTTCCCGTCCCCGCCGTCGGTGACGACCAGCCGCAGGTACTTCGCGCCGTGGAGGTCCGCCGCCAGCGGGATCGCCGGGTCCTGCCACGTCCGGACACCGGTCGCCGCCGCCTTCACGCCGTCGGCGTAGACCTCGAACGTGGCCGAGCCCTGCTTGTTCGTCGCCTCGCGCTCGTCGTCGACGCCGACGTCCGCGGTGAACTGCGTGCAGCGCCCGCCCAGGTAGAACACGACTTCACTCGGCGCGTGCGCTCCCAGGCCCTTCGGGTACACCACGCCGTTGACGGTCAGCGGCTTGCCGTCGCCCGCCGGGATGCTGCCGTTGGACATGTCTCGCTCGACCGGGCCGTAGCCGTTCTTCTCCGCCGCCCAGCGCAGGTCGCTCGCCCACGCCGGCGTCGTGGGCGGTGCCGCGGGCACGGTCAGCTGCTGTTCACCGGACCAGGTGACCTGCCCGAACCCGGCCGTGCGATAGGTGACGCCGCCGCGCAGCACCGCCGTCGTGCCCTCGGTCCCGGCCGGCGGAGTCACCCGCCAGCGCCCGGCCGCCGTCTCGCCGGTGCCGAGCACGACGGCCCGCGGCCGCGCCACCTGCTCGACGCGCCAGCCCGCCGGCGCGGTGAGCGTCACCCGCGGGTCGAACACCGGGACGCGGGCTTCGTCGGTCGCCGACACCGTGACCTCGAAGGGCTGCCCGGCCGGCGTGAGCTCGCCCGGGACACCCGGCGCCGGCGCGGCCAATTCGATGCCCGTGCTCACCAGCGGCGCGTTCCGCCACCACGCGCCGCCCGCGTGGACCCGGTAGACGACCGTCGCGTGCGGCGGGACGACCGCGGACAGCCGGCCCGCCGTCTGGAGGTCGCGGTGGGCCCACAGGTCCCGCGCCGTGTAGCCCGCGGATCGGGGCAGCCCGGCCGCGGCCGCGGTGGTGCCGATCGTGGCGCTCGACGTCGTCTCGTTGAACAGCGCGATCGCGACGTCACCGTCGGCGAGGGGCTTGGCGAACACCCAGCGTCCGTCCTGGTTGGACAGCACGCGGGCCTGGACGCCGTGGCGGTCCTGGTCGAGCGCGATGACCTCGGTGTTGCGCAGGACGTCGAAGTTCGCCGCCGACACCTTGCGCAGGTCGGCCCCGATCAGCAGCGGCGCGGCCATCATCGCCCACAGCGAGAAGTGCGAGCGGTACTCCTCGGTCGTCATCCCGCCGTTGCCGACCTCGAGCATGTCGGGATCGTTCCAGTGCCCCGGCCCGGCGTAGGGCGCGAGCGGCGCGTTCGCCTTGAGGATCTGGAGCATCTTGGCCCAGTTGTCCTTGATGTCGCCGGTGGTCCGCCACAGGTGCCCGACATCGGCGCCCCACGTCCACGGCTTGTTCTCGCCCCACTCGCACAGCGAGTACACGATCGGGCGACCGGCCTTCCTCAGCGCGTCGCGCATCTTCGTGTACCGCTCGAGAGCGGGCCGGCCCTGGTTGTTGCAGTTGTCGTACTTGAGGTAGTCGACGCCCCAGTCCGCGAACGTCTGCGCGTCGACATCCTCGTGGTCGAGTGCGCCCGGCTGGGTCTTCGCGCAGGTCAGCGTGCCCGCGCTGGTGTAGATGCCGAACTTCAGCCCCTTCGCGTGGACGTAGTCGGCCAGCGCCTTGATGCCGCCGGGGAACCGGGCCTTGTTCGCCTGCATGCGCCCGTCGGCGTCGCGCTCCGGCTCGGCCCAGCAGTCGTCGACGTTGACGTACTCGTACCCGGCTGCTTTGAGTCCTTTGTCGACGAAGATGTCGGCGGTGTCGCGGATCAGCTGCTCGTCCACGGCGCAGCCGGTGGTGTTCCAGTTGTTGAAGCCCATCGGCGGGGTCGGCGCCAGTCCGTCGGGCAGCGCTTGCGCGGGCGTGACCGACACCACGGGCAGCAGAGCCGCGACGGCGATCACCAGGCCGAGTCGTCGCACCAGAACGTCACCCCATCGTGAGAGATCCGATGTTTACCCGAGCGACGCTAGGGACGGCAGCACGGTTGGTCAATGACACACGGATATCACCAGCCGTTCGGCTTAGCGCATCAGATATCAGATCCCATAGAGGTCAGATGACCGGTGGGTGGGACACCGGAAGCCGTCGCGCGACCGAGTGCGCTGCACCACACCGCCGGGTGGCGGCGCGGGAGTGCCGGTGTCTGGTCCATCACAGAGGGGAACCCGGAGGTGAGCCGCGTTCCGGGTGCGGGTCTAGCATCCGATTCATCCAGGCTCGATGACGTTGATCTCGGCACGGCCGCCGTTCCCGCGGCGGGCAGCGGACCTCACCGGCCACCGGGCGCACAGTCAGACGTTGGAGGCCGTTCACCGATGTCCACCACGGCGAGCACTGCCACAGCGGCAGGGGCGAGCGATCGGGCGGGTGCCTCACGCCGGCAGGGGACCTTCTACCGGGGCGACCCCGGCATGTGGTCCTGGGTCCTGCACCGCATCACCGGCGTGCTCACATTCTTCTTCCTGTTCGTGCACGTGCTCGACACCGCGCTGGTGCGCGTGTCGCCGAACACCTACGACCAGGTCATCGAGACCTACAAGACGCCGATCGTCAACCTCCTGGAGGTGGGCCTGGTCGGCGCGGTGCTGTTCCACGCGCTGAACGGCATCCGGGTCATGCTGGTCGACTTCTGGTCGAAGGGCCCGCAGCTGCAGAAGGCGATGACGTGGGTCATCGGCGTCGTCTGGGTCGTCGTGATGGTCCCCGGTGCGTTCTTCATGCTGAAGCGCACCGCCGAGACGCTCTTCGGGGGTAACTGACATGGCCGACCTCGCGCTCGCCAACCCCCGCACCCCGAAGCGCCCGGCCGCGCGCCGGAGCAACTTCGAGCTCTACAGCTGGCTGTTCATGCGGATCTCCGGGCTGGCTCTGGTCATCCTGGTGCTCGGCCACCTGCTGATCATGAACATCCTCGACGGCGGGGTGCACCGGATCAACTGGGGCTTCGTCGCCGGCCGCTGGGCCTCGCCGTTCTGGCAGTTCTGGGACCTGGCCATGCTCTGGCTCGCCGAGATCCACGGCGGCAACGGCCTGCGCACGATCATCGACGACTACGCGCGCAAGGACAGCACGCGGTTCTGGCTGAAGATCCTGCTGTACGTCTCGATGGTGCTGATCCTGGCCGTCGGCACGATGGTGATCTTCACCTTCGACCCGAACATGCCCGCGAACTGAAGCCCCGGAGAGCTCCCACCATGCAGTTCCACAAGTACGACGTGGTGATCGTCGGCGCCGGCGGCGCCGGCATGCGCGCGGCCATCGAGTCCGGCCAGCGCGCCCGCACCGCGGTCCTCACCAAGCTCTACCCGACCCGGTCCCACACCGGCGCGGCCCAGGGCGGCATGTGCGCCGCGCTGGCGAACGTCGAAGAGGACAACTGGGAGTGGCACACCTTCGACACGATCAAGGGCGGCGACTACCTGGTCGACCAGGACGCCGCCGAGATCATGGCGAAGGAGGCCATCGACGCGGTCCTCGACCTCGAGAAGATGGGCCTGCCGTTCAACCGCACGCCCGAAGGCAAGATCGACCAGCGCCGCTTCGGCGGGCACACGCGTGACCACGGCAAGGCCGCGGTCCGCCGCGCCTGCTACGCCGCGGACCGCACCGGTCACATGATCCTGCAGACGCTGTACCAGAACTGCGTCAAGTACGGCACGGAGTTCTTCAACGAGTTCTACGTGCTCGACCTGGTCACCAGCCCGGACGAGAACGGCAACCCGATCGCCTCCGGCGTCGTCGCCTACGAGCTGGCCACCGGCGAGCTGCACGTCTTCCAGGCGAAGTCGATCGTGTTCGCCACCGGCGGCGCGGGCAAGATCTTCAAGACGACGTCGAACGCGCACACCCTCACCGGTGACGGCCTCGGCATCATCTTCCGCAAGGGCCTCCCCCTGGAGGACATGGAGTTCTTCCAGTTCCACCCGACCGGCCTCGCGGGCCTGGGCATCCTGATCTCCGAAGCCGTCCGCGGCGAGGGCGGGATCCTGCGCAACGCCTCCGGCGAGCGGTTCATGGAGCGCTACGCCCCCACCATCAAGGACCTCGCGCCGCGCGACATCGTGGCGCGCTCGATGGTGCAGGAAGTGCTGCAGGGCCGGGGTTGCGGCCCGAACAAGGACTACGTCGTCCTGGACGTCACGCACATCCCCGAGGAGACGCTCAACGCGAAGCTCCCGGACATCATGGAGTTCTCCCGGACCTACCTGGGCGTCGACCCGGTGAAGGAGCCGGTGCCGGTCTTCCCGACCTGCCACTACGTGATGGGCGGCATCCCGACCAACATCCACGGCGAGGCGTTGCGGGACAACGAGAACGTCATCCCCGGCCTCTACGCGGCGGGCGAGGTCGCGTGCGTGTCCGTGCACGGCTCCAACCGCCTGGGCACGAACTCGCTGCTGGACATCAACGTGTTCGGCCGCCGCGCCGGCATCGCGGCCGCGGAGTACGCGCTGGCGCACGAGCACGTCGAGCTGCCTTCGGACCCGACCAAGCTCGTCGAAGAGCAGCTGGCGGGCCTGCTGTCGGAGCACGGCGACGAGCGCGTCGCCGACATCCGCAAGGAAATGCAGCAGACGATGGACTCGCACGCGTCGGTGTACCGGACCGAGGACACGCTGAAGCAGGCGCTGACCGACGTCCAGGCGCTCAAGGAGCGGTACCAGCGGATCACCGTGTCGGACAAGGGCAAGCGGTACAACACCGACCTGCTCGAAGCCGTCGAGCTGGGCTTCCTGCTGGAGCTGGCCGAGGTCCTGGTCGTGGGCGCGCTGGCGCGCAAGGAGTCCCGCGGCGGCCACGCGCGTGAGGACTACCCGAACCGCGACGACACGAACTTCATGCGGCACACCATGGCCTACAAGCAGGGCGCCGAGCTGACGTCCGACATCCGGCTGGACTACAAGCCGGTCACCTTCACCCGCTACGAGCCGATGGAGCGGAAGTACTGATGACTAGCGTTGCCGAAGCTCCCGCTTCTTCCTCGTCTTCCGACTCGGACCACACGCCGATCACGGTCACGCTGAAGATCCTCCGGTTCAACCCGGAGGTCGATTCGGAGCCGCACTGGGAGTCCTACGACGTCCCGGCCCAGCGCACCGACCGGCTGCTGAACCTGCTGTTCTACGTGAAGGACTACATCGACGGGACGTTCTCGTTCCGCCGCTCGTGCGCGCACGGCGTGTGCGGGTCCGACGCGATGCAGATCAACGGCATCAACCGCCTGGCCTGCAAGGTCCTGATGAAGGACCTCCTCCAGAAGGACGGCAAGAAGACCACGATCACGATCGCCCCGATCAAGGGCCTGACGACGTTGAAGGACCTCTACGTCGACATGGACCCGTTCTTCGAGGCCTACCGGGCGATCAAGCCGTACCTGATCACGTACGGCAACGAGCCGACCCGCGAGCGCATCCAGTCCCAGGCGGACCGCGACCGCTTCGACGACACGACGAAGTGCATCTTGTGCGCGTGCTGCACATCGTCCTGCCCGGTGTACTGGAACGACGGCTCGTACTTCGGCCCGGCGGCGATCGTCAACGCCCACAGGTTCATCTTCGATTCGCGTGACGAGGGATCGGAGGAGCGCCTGGACATCCTGAACGACGGCGAGGGCGTCTGGCGCTGCCGCACGACGTTCAACTGCACGGACGCCTGCCCCAGGGGAATCCAGGTGACGAAGGCAATCCAGGAAGTGAAGAGGGCGCTGCTGTTCAAGCGCGTTTGAGTGGTAGGCAATAGGCCCTCCGGCAAGGCTTGCCGGGGGGTCTTTTGCTTTTCTCGGACCAGGTGCGGACCGGCGGCCGGGGGCGCGAGCCGGCCAACGACGTCACCAGACCTCCCCCGCCCCTCATCCCAGCTATCCCTTCAGTCGGCGACCGGGTGTGTCAAGGCACGCTTTCCCGCCTTGACACACCCGGGCGAC
>NZ_JBSGJD010000387.1:0-6105 GCF_053605405.1 Amycolatopsis sp. NPDC003861 | reverse complement strand
CCCTCCCTCTACACCCATCCCCCACCCCTCTTCCCCTCCCCGCCGCTCTCCCGATCTCCGTCGCCGAGCTCCCGGGCGACGAAGCGACCGCGGCGCTGGCGGGCGCCCTCGACGACCCGGACCCGGAGGTGCGCCGCCACGCGGCGCTGGCGTCGGGCGGCCGCGGCGAGACGAGGGCGGTGCCGCTGCTGGTCGCGATGGTGGTCGAGGGCACCAACGACGTCGAGGCGGCGGAAGTGCTGGGGGTGCTGGCCCGGGAGCCGGACCAGGGTGCGCGGATCCTGGAGGCGCTGGCCGAGGAACTCGCCGGGGCTCCTCCGGTGCGGATGCGCGTGACTCAGGCGCTGGCGGAGCTGCCGGGAGACCTGGCCCAGGAGATCCTGCAGCGGCTGACCGGCGACGAGGACCGGGCGGTCGCCCTGCTGGCCACCGCGATCAGAGTTCCCTGACGTGCAGCAGCGACCGGACGTTCAGCTGTCGTCGCACCTGGTTGCTGCGCAACCCGTCCACCACGGTCGCCACGCCGAGCCAGGTGGCCTCGGCGTCCTGGGTGAGGAGGCGGGCGCTGTGGGCCTGGCCCCCGGTCTCGATCCAGTCGTCGACGAACAGCACGCGATCGCCACCGTCGAGCAGGTCCTTGGGGAAGCCGAGCCTGAGGTGGCGGTCCCGGTAGTCGGGCGGGGTGGTCCGCTGCAGCCAGGCCTCGCTGTCGGCCGACGGCCCGCGGTCCTTGCGGACTTCGACGAACCCAACCTCCAGGTGCAGCGCAACCAGCGGCCCCAGCAGGCAGCCGCGGGATTCCGGCCCCAGCACGACGGTGGGCCGCCGGTCGGCGAACAGCCCGGCCAGCGCGGGCCCCAGGCCGGCGAGCAACTCCGGCCGCCGCCACCACCCGGTCACGTCGGCGTAGTAGCCGTCGTCCGGGCGATCGCCGCGCCAGGTGAAGGCACGCCGGAGCCCGGACTTCACCTCTTCCACCAGCACGTGGCCGATGGTCGCGTCCGCGGGCCTTCGCGGGCAATCGGATTTCCCGCCCGCCGGGCGGTCCGGCGGCCGGTCCCGGCAAGCTCCCCGACACGCCGCGGCGCGGAGGCGGCATGGCGCACCCCTGGCCGCTACCCGCCGGCCGCACCCGGCGGGAGTGCCGCCGGCCCCAGCAGGCCTACCCCGGCAGGCGCTCCGGCAGGCCGAGCACCGGGAACCGCCCGGCGTCGAACGTGGTGATCTCGGTGATCGCCCCGCCGCTGACGCGCAGGACATCGATCGTCAACGGCCGGTACACCCCCTCCCGCCGGAGGTAGAACGCGACCGCGGGCTGCCGGTTGACCGACGTCGGGACGCCGTGCAAGCCCGTCAGCTGCTCGAACCCGTCCTCGACCCAGTTCCGCACCACCACGTCCCGGCCGAGGTGCAGGCCCGGTGTAGGCGGCATCGAACAGCGGACGTTCTCCCGCAGCAGGGCGGCGATCCCGCCGACGTCGAGGGCCACGCTGGCCTCGGTGTAGCGGCGCACCAGCTCGCGCGTGCCGGCGTCCTCCTCGCCGCCGGTCCAGTCCTGGCGCTCGGCGGGCAGGTGCTCCCGCATGCCCGCGCGGGCCCGCTGCAGCGCGCTGTTCACGGAGTTGACCGAGTCCCCGAGCAGCTCCGCGACCTCCTTCGCCGGCCGGCCGAGCACGTCCCGCAGGATCAGCACCGCCCGGGGCCGCGGCGCCAGGTGCTGGACCGCGACCAGGTACGCCAGCTCGATCGTCTCCCGCGCGAGGGCGACGGCCTCCGGCTCGTCCGCACCGAGGGCGGGCAGCTCGTCCAGGAGCCGGTCCGGGTAGGGCTGCAGCCACGGCACCTCACCCCCGGCCGCCGGCTCCGGGCGGCAGCGGGCCAGCAGATCCAGGCACGCGTTGGTGGCGATCCGGTACAGCCACGCCCGGAACGTCGACCGCCCCTCGAAGGTCTCCCGCCGCCGCCAGGCGCGCAGGAAGGTCTCCTGGACGGTGTCCTCGGCGTCCTCGAACGACCCCAGCATCCGGTAGCAGTGCACGTGCAGCTCCCGCCGGTGCCGCTCCGCCAGTCCCGAGAACGCCGGCTCCTCCAGCCGCGTGTCCGCACTCATCCCGTCATCCTTCCGCCTCGTCGTGGCCGTCGCAGGTATGACGGCGGCGAGCGCGGGAACTCATCACCGGGCCGGTTCAGTAGCTGAACGTCGTCGCCGCTTCGTCGCCGATCCACTTCCACAGCGGGATGGTGCCGTTCAGCTCCGCGCCGTCGATCAGGCTGCCGGCGTCGAGGTGCTTCGCGGTGAAGCAGATGGGGCACACGTAGTATCGGCCGCCCGCGGCTTCGTAGCGCTTGACCAGGTCGGCCAGCGGCGGGCAGCCGTCGCACGCGGCGCCGGCGGCGGTGCCCGCCAGCGCGATCCGGACCGCCTCCTTGGTCAGGAACATCAGCGTCTCGCGCCCGGTCTCGGCGGCCCCCACCGCGACCAGGAACGCGACGGTCACCTTTTCCGCGTCCTCGAGGCCCGTCGACAGGCTGATGACGGCTTTGTTCGACATATTTTGCCGCTCCCTTCGTCCGGATCAGGACGTTAGGAGCGGGCAGCGCCCGTGTCGTCGGGTGTTTGCCCGACTTATCGGACGGCTTTGGCTCGATAAGTCGACTTCTTCGCCTGGTTGCCGCAGACCCCCATCGAGCACCACCGCCGCGTCCCCGGCCGGGAGGTGTCCAGGAACAACGCCCCGCACCGGGCCCCTTCACACCGCCGGACCCGCGCGAACTCCGGCGACGTCACCAGCTCCACGGCGTCCCGGGCCAGCACCGCGAGCATCGCCGACGCGGGGTCCGCGGCCTGCCAGCGCAGTTCGCCCGATGGCGTCAGCAACGGCGCAGGCACCGGCAGCGCCGCAACGCGGTTCAGCCGCTGCCGGGTCGACGGGCGCACCGAAGCCGTCAGCAGCTCGTGGATCGCCTCGCGGACGGCACGCGCTTCCTCGGCCGATTCCGGCCGGACCGGGGTGGCGAACGGGCCGAACCGGTCGATCCACGCTCCCCACGCCGCCGCGTCCGGCAGCTCCTCCGTCTCCGACGGGGTCCCCCGGTACCGCAGGGTCCGGATGAAGTCGAGGCACGGGCGGCCCGCTCCCGCGCGGAATCTGTCCGTCATAAGGGTCACAGTACGCCGGAACCGGTTTGACTGGTACCTTCGGAACCGATCAAACCGGTTCCACTCCTGGGGGCACGCATGACCAAGACCGAACAGAAGGCCCCGCCCGGCTGGCTCGTGCTTCTCCTGGCCGTCTCTTGTGGACTGACCGTCGCCAACCTCTATTACGCCCAGCCGCTGCTCGCCGAGCTGCGGCAGACGTTCGGCGTCGGCGAGGCCGCGGCCGGCGGGGTGGTCACCGCGACCCAGATCGGGTACGCCGCCGGGATGCTGCTGCTCGTCCCGCTCGGCGACCGGCTCGAGAACCGCGGCCTGGTCGCGACGCTGCTCGCCGTCGCCTGCGCCGGGCTGGTCGGCACCGGGATCGCGCCGGGGTTTGCCGTGCTGCTCATCGCCTCGCTGGCCGTCGGGGCGGCGTCGGTCGTGGTGCAGATCCTCATCCCGTTCGCCGCCGACCTGTCGCCCGACGCCATCCGCGGCCGGATCGTCGGGCGCGTCGTCAGCGGGCTGTTGTTCGGGATCCTGCTCTCCCGGGTCGTCGCCAGCCTGCTCGCCGAGGTGACGAGCTGGCGCGTCGTGTTCCTGATCTCGGCCGGCGCGATGGCCGCGCTCGCCGTCGTGCTGCGGTTCATCCTGCCGCCCCGGGCGCCCAAGACGGACGTCCGCTACGGCGAGCTGCTCCGCTCGACCTTCGCCATGGCGCGCAAACACCCGGCGCTGCGCCACCGAGCGCTCTACCAGTCGGCGATGTTCGGTGCGTTCAGCGCGTTCTGGACGACCATCGCGTTCGTCCTCACCGCGCCGCCGTTCAACTACTCCCAGCTCGGCGTGGGCCTGTTCGCCCTAGCGGGCGCGGCCGGCGCCGCAGTGGCCCCGCTGGCCGGACGCTGGTCGGACCACGGCCACGGCCGGCGGCTCACGGCGGCCGCCTTCGTACTCTGCGCGGCCGCGTTCGCCCTCGCGGGGTTCGGCGCGCACAGCGTCATCCTGCTGGCGATCGCGGCGATCGCCATCGACATGGCGGTCCAGGCGACGCTGGTGACCGGCCAGCACGTGATCTACCAGCTCGACCCTTCGGCCCGCGCCCGCGTCAACAGCGTGTACCTGGGCACGTTCTTCATCGGTGGCGCGATCGGCTCCCAGGCGGGCTCGATCGCCTTCCACCTGGGCGGCTGGACGGCGGTCGTCGTCTTCGCCGGCGTGCTGCCGCTGCTCGGCCTGGCCGGGATGACCCGCACCCGCGTCTAGCGCTCAGCCTGCGAAGACGGCCCGGTTCACCGTGACCCACTGCGCATACGTCGTTCCCGGACGGCCCAGCAGGTCCTCGACGACGCCGGTCGGCACCTGCGGATACCGCAGGGTTTCCGCGAAGCCTTCGAGCAGCCAGCCGACGGCGTCTTCCGGGACACCGTAACCGATCCACTGCGCACGCTGCTCCGCCGGCGTCAGCTCGCGGAACCGGATGTCCTTGCCCAGCACCGAAGCCAGGGTCCCGACCTGCCCGCGCAGGGTGATCGCCTCCGGTCCACTGAGGACATACGTGGCGCCGACGTGCCCGTCGGTGGTCAGCACCCGCGCGGCGACGGCCGCGATGTCACCGAGGTCGATCGGCGTCTGCGTCGCGTCGCCGTAGGCCATCGCCGCCTCGCCCGCCCGGGCCATGGGCGCCCAGTCGAGCGTGTTGTTCATGAACACGCCGGGCCGCAGGAAGGTCCAGGCGAACCCGGCTTCCCGGACCGCGGCCTCGACGGCGGCGTACTCGTGACCGCTGGAGCCTTCGTGCTCGTCCCCGATGCTGCTGCCCGACAAGGCGACAACTCGTTCGATACCGGCTTCGGAGGCCAGCTCGCAGAAGCGCCGGACGGTCCGCGCCATCGGGGCGAGGTAGACCGCCGAGACACCTTTGAGCGCGACGGGCAGGGTCGACGGCCTCGCGAGCGACCCGACGACCACCTCGGCTTCCGGCGGCAGCTGCGCGCGTTCGGGATCGACGGTCAGCGCTCGCACCGGAACCTCCGCGGCCAGCAACTCGTCGACCACCAGCCGGCCGACGTTGCCGGTCGCCCCCGTTACCAGGATCGTCATGAGCACCCTCCTCGTTCTCGTATGCCGTACGAGATCGTACGGCATACGGGAACCCGGGTGCACGGGAAAAGGAAATTCAGGAGGTGATGGTCGGCAGTTCCGGCGCCGCGACGTCGTAGACCTTGCCGTCCTGGGTCAGCAGGGCCGCCAGGACCTTCGCCTTGCGGTCCGTCTGCTCCGCGGTCCCCCAGCGGACGATCTTGCCGTTGGCCAGCGTGAACTCCACGCTCGCCGGCGTCTTCGCCGTCGCCGTCGTGACCTGCTTGAGCAGCTGCTCCGGGATCACCCCGAGCACCGCCGTCACCGCGCGCGTCACCGGGTCGTCCGCCGACACCTTCGGCAGCTTGAGCTCCGGCAGGCCCGGCGGCCGGGCCGCGACCGTCTTGAACACCACGCCGCCGCCGTCGACCAGGTGCACGCCGTCGCCGCCCGGGCCGCTGTCGAAGAACGCGATCGCCGTTCGCTCGGTCACCGTGATCTCGACCGTGTTCGGCCACGAACGCGACACCTCGACCGTGGCGATGCCCGGCATCGCCGCCACCCGGTCGCGGATGTCGTCCGTGCTCAGCCGCAGCATCGGCTTGTCCGCCGGGACCGCCGCCACCGTGCGGATCTGGTCGGCCGCGACCGTGCGCGACCCGCTGACCGCGACCTCCTGCACCCCGAGCATCGAGCTGAAGAACAGCAGGTAGACCAGCGCCACCACGGTGAGCACCGACAGCAGCGCAACCCACCGGCGGCGGATCTCCACCTGCCGGTTGGGCCGGTTGCGCGGCGACGGCTTGGCGCGTGCGGCGCGGGTCCGGCGGCGCTCCTCCTCGGAGCCCCGCCCCCGCCCCAGCCGAGATCGGAAGAGCGGG
>NZ_JBSGJD010000386.1:0-6139 GCF_053605405.1 Amycolatopsis sp. NPDC003861 | reverse complement strand
GGCCCCATCCGCACCCGCGTCTTGATCCACGACGGCTTCTTCTCGATCGGCGTCTCACTGTTGCGAACCTCGAGACGCAGCAGCTTCCGGCCTTCGGGCTGGGCGCTCATCGCGCGAGGTCCGCGTACAGCGGGTGCTTCTTGGCCAGGGTCTCGACGCGGTCGCGCAGCTTGGCCCGCACGGCGTCGTCGAAGTCCGGCTTGAGCGCCTCGGCGATGACGTCGGCGACCTCGGCGAAGTCCTCCGCCTGGAAGCCCCGGGTGGCCAGCGCCGGGGTGCCGATCCGCAGGCCCGAGGTGATCATCGGCGGGCGCGGGTCGAACGGGACGGCGTTGCGGTTGACCGTGATGCCGACCTCGTGCAGCCGGTCCTCGGCCTGCTGTCCGTCCAGAGTGGACTGAACCAGGTCGACGAGCACCAGGTGGACGTCGGTGCCGCCGGTCAGCACCCGGACCCCCGCCGAAGCGCAGTCCTCCTGCGCAAGCCGCGCGGCGAGGATCCGCGAACCCTCCAGGGTCCGCTCCTGACGCTCGCGGAACTCCTCGCTCGCGGCGATCTTCAGCGCGACAGCCTTGGCCGCGATGACGTGTTCGAGGGGCCCGCCCTGCTGGCCCGGGAACACCGCCGAGTTGATCTTCTTCGCCAGTTCCTCGCGGCTGAGGATGAGGCCGCCGCGCGGGCCGCCGAGGGTCTTGTGCGTGGTCGTGGTGACGATGTCGGCGTGCGGCACCGGCGACGGGTGCAGCCCGGCCGCGACCAGCCCGGCGAAGTGCGCCATGTCGACCATGAGACGGGCGCCGACGAGGTCGGCGATCCGGCGGAACTCGGCGAAGTCGAGCTGACGCGGGTAGGCGGACCAGCCGGCGATGATCAGCTTCGGCTGGTGCTCGACGGCCAGGCGCTCGATCTCGGCGAGGTCGACGATCCCGGTCTCTTTGTCGACGTGGTAGGCGACGACGTTGTAGAGCTTGCCCGAGAAGTTGATCTTCATCCCGTGCGTCAGGTGGCCGCCGTGCGCCAGGTCGAGGCCGAGGATCGTGTCGCCGGGCTTGAGCACGGCGAACATCGCGGCCGCGTTGGCCTGCGCGCCCGAGTGGGGCTGGACGTTGGCGTGCTCGGCGCCGAAGAGGGCCTTCGCACGGTCGATGGCGAGCTGCTCGACGACGTCGACGTGCTCGCAGCCGCCGTAGTAGCGGCGACCCGGGTAGCCCTCGGCGTACTTGTTGGTCAGCACCGAACCCTGCGCTTCGAGGACGCCCACCGGGGCGAAGTTCTCGGAGGCGATCATCTCCAGGGTCGACTGCTGGCGGTTCAGCTCGTCCGCGACGGCCGCGGCGACCTCGGGGTCGACGTCGGCGAGGGGGGCGTCGAAAGTCGTCATCAGTTCTCCTGGGTGTGCGCGGCGTAGGCGGCGGCGTCGAGCAGGTCCGGCACGTCCCCGGTCAGACGCACCTTCAGGAGCCATCCTTCGGTGTAGGGGTCGGAGTTGATGACCTCGGGGGTGTCCGATGTGGTGCCGTTCACCTCGACGACCTCGCCGGAGACCGGCGCGTACAACTCGCTGACCGACTTGGTCGACTCGACCTCGCCGAACACCTCGCCGGCCGTGATCGCCGAGCCCGCGTCGGGCAGCTGGACGAACACGATGTCACCGAGCGATTCGGCGGCGAAGGCGGTGATGCCGACGGTGGCGACGCCGTCCTCGACCTTCAGCCACTCGTGTTCCTTCGTGTACTGCAGGTTCTCGGGGATGCTCACGGGAGAAAGTCCTTACGCGCGGGAGTAGAAGGGCAGGGCGACGACCTCGACGGGCTCGATCCTGCCCCGGATGTCGACGGAGAGCTCGGTGCCGGGCTCGGCGTACGCCCGATCGACGTACGCCATGGCGATCGGGTAACCCAGCGTGGGCGACAAGGCGCCACTGGTCACCTCGCCGATTTCGGTGTCACCGGCCAGCAGCGCGTAACCGTGGCGGGGAGCGCGGCGGCCTGCTCCGCGAAGCCCGACCCGCACGCGCGGGACGTCCTGCTTGGACCGCTCCTCGAGGGCCGTGCGACCGACGAAGTCGCCCGGCTTCTCGAACTTGACGACCCGGCCGAGCCCGGCCTCGAACGGGCTCTGCTCGACGGTGAGTTCGTTGCCGTACAACGGCATTCCGGCTTCCAGGCGCAGCGTGTCGCGGCAGGCGAGACCGGCCGGCACCAGGCCGTGCGGCTCCCCCGCCTCCATCAGCAGCCGCCACAGCGCCGGGGCCTCGTCGGCGTCGACGAACAGCTCGAAGCCGTCTTCGCCGGTGTAGCCGGTGCGGGCGAGCAGGACGTCGTGGCCCTTCACCGACGCCGGGACGCTGGCGTAGTACTTCAGCGCGTCCAGGTCGGCGTCGGTCACCGCGCCCAGGATCTCGACGGCCTTCGGGCCCTGGACGGCGATCAGCGCGGTGGTCTCGGACTTGTCGGCCACGACGGCGTCGAAGCCCGCGACCCGTTCGGCCAGGGCGTCCGCGACGACCTGCGCGTTGCCTGCGTTCGCGACGACCAGGTAGTGGTCGTCTTCCAGCCGGTAGACGACCAGGTCGTCGAGGACGCCGCCCTCGGGGTTGCAGATCATCGTGTACCGCGCCCGGCCCGGCTTGACCCCGGTCAGGTTGCCGACCAGCGCGAAGTCCAGGACGTCGGCCGCCTGCTTGCCGGTGACGTGGATTTCGGCCATGTGCGAGAGGTCGAACAGCCCGGCCGCCTCGCGGACGGCCTTGTGCTCGGCCAGCTCGCTGGCGTAGCGGACCGGCATGGACCAGCCGGCGAAGTCGGTGAACAGCGCACCGAGTCCCTTGTGGACTCCGTGCAGGGAAGTTTCGCGAGACATGGGGGAGATTGTCGCCTTCCGTAGGTGGTCGTGAGTGGTAAGGAGGGTTAGAACCCGCCTAAACACTCACGAGCCGTACTCGCTGAGGGGCGGGCAGGAGCACACGAGGTTACGGTCGCCGCGGGCGCCGTCGATGCGACGCACCGGGGGCCAGTACTTGTTCTTGCGCGAAACACCCGCCGGGTACACGGCCAGCTCCCGGTTGTACGGCTTGTCCCACTCGCCGACCAGCGTCTCCGCGGTGTGCGGGGCGCCCCGCAGCGGCGACTCCTCCGCGCTCCACTTGCCGTTGGCCACGTCGTCGATCTCGGCGCGGATGGCGATCATCGCGTCGCAGAACCGGTCGATCTCGCCCAGGTCCTCGGACTCGGTCGGCTCGACCATCAGCGTGCCCGCGACCGGGAACGACATGGTCGGCGCGTGGAAGCCGTAGTCGATGAGCCGCTTGGCGACGTCGTCGACCGTCACGCCGGTCTCCTTGGTGAGCTGGCGCAGGTCGAGGATGCACTCGTGCGCGACCAGGCCGTCCTGGCCCGTGTAGAGCACCGGGAAGTGCGGCGCCAGGCGCGAAGCGACGTAGTTCGCGGCCAGCACGGCGACCTCGGTCGCCGCGGTCAGGCCGGGCGCGCCCATCATCCGGACGTAGGCCCAGGAGATCGGCAGGATCGACGCCGAGCCGTAGGGCGCGCCGCTGATCGGGCCGACGCCGGTTTCCGGGCCGGCGGCGTCGA
The DNA here is from genome assembly GCF_053605405.1 of Amycolatopsis sp. NPDC003861. Taxonomy (NCBI): domain Bacteria; kingdom Bacillati; phylum Actinomycetota; class Actinomycetes; order Pseudonocardiales; family Pseudonocardiaceae; genus Amycolatopsis; species Amycolatopsis sp. NPDC003861. The sequence goes on along the minus strand of NZ_JBSGJD010000386.1, from coordinate 2,546 downwards.
GCAGCGGGTGGTTCGGCAGGTAGGGCGCGAGGTGCGCGCGCACCGCGACCGGGCCGACCCCCGGGCCACCACCGCCGTGCGGGATGCAGAACGTCTTGTGCAGGTTGAGGTGCGAGACGTCGCCGCCGAACTCGCCCGGCTTGGCCAGGCCCAGCAGGGCGTTGAGGTTCGCGCCGTCGACGTACACCTGGCCGCCGCCGTCGTGGACGATCTTCGCCAGCTCGTCGATGTCGTGCTCGTACACGCCGTGCGTGGACGGGTAGGTGACCATGATCGCGGCAAGGGTGTCCCGGTGGGTGTCCACCTTGGACCGCAGGTCGGCCAGGTCGACGTTGCCCTCGTCGGTGCACTTCACGACGACCACGCGCATCCCGGCGAGCACCGCGGACGCGGCGTTGGTGCCGTGCGCGGACGACGGGATCAGGCAGACGTCCCGGGCCTCGTCGCCGTTGGCGCGGTGGTACGCGCGGATCGCGAGGAGGCCGGCCAGCTCGCCCTGGCTGCCCGCGTTCGGCTGCAGCGACACCTTGTCGTAGCCGGTGACCTCGGCCAGCCAGCCGGCCAGCTGCCCGACCAGCTCGTGGTACCCGGCGGCGTCTTCGGCCGGGGCGAACGGGTGGATGCCGGCGAACTCGCGCCAGCTGATCGGCTCCATCTCGGTGGTGGCGTTGAGCTTCATCGTGCAGGAGCCGAGCGGGATCATGCCGCGGTCGAGGGCGTAGTCCAGGTCGGACAGCTTGCGCAGGTAGCGCAGCATCGCCGTCTCCGAGCGGTGCGTGCCGAAGACCTCGTGCCCCATGAAGCCGCTCTCGCGGGCCAGGCCGTTCGGCAGCGCGGCACCGTCTTCCAGGTCCCCTTCGACACCGAACGCCTTCAGCACCTTCGCGGCGATGGCGGGGGTGCTGACCTCGTCGAAGGCGACGCGGACGTGGTCGGCGTCGACGTGCCCGAGGTTGATTCCGGCCTCGCGGGCGGCCGCGTGGACCTCGGCGGCCTGGCCGGGAACGTGCGCGACGACCGTGTCGAAGAAGGACTCGTGCACGACCTCGACGCCGGTCTGACGGAGGGTGTCGGCGAAGCCCGCGGCGAGGCCGTGGACGCGCTGGGCGATCTTCTTCAGGCCGTCCGGGCCGTGGTAGACCGCGTACATCGCGGCCAGCACGGCGGGCAGGACCTGCGCGGTGCAGATGTTGGACGTCGCCTTCTCGCGGCGGATGTGCTGCTCCCGCGTCTGGAGCGCGAGGCGGTAGGCGGAGTTGCCGTCGGCGTCGACCGACACGCCGACCAGGCGCCCGGGCAGCGAGCGCTCGAGCCCCGAGCGGACGGACATGTACCCGGCGTGCGGGCCGCCGTAGCCGAGCGGGACGCCGAAGCGCTGCGTCGACCCGGCGGCGACGTCGGCGCCGAACTCGCCGGGCGAGGTGATCAGGGTGAGGGCGAGGAGGTCGGCGGCGACGGTGAACAGCGCTCCCGCGGCCTTCGCCGACTCGGAAATCGCGTGGTAGAAGCCGCGGCCGCGCAGCACACCGGACGCGCCCGGGTACTGGACGACGACGCCGAAGAAGTCCTCGGGCAGGCCGGTCAGCAGGTCGCGGACCTCGACCTCGATGCCGAGGGCCTCGACGCGGGTCCGCACCACGGCGATGGTCTGCGGAAGGCACTCGGCGTCCAGGACGACCTTGTTCGACTTGGACTTCGACGCGCGGCGCATCAGCGTGACGGCCTCGGCGACCGCGGTCGACTCGTCCAGCAGGGACGCGTTCGCGGTGGCCAGGCCGGTCAGGTCCGCGACCATCGTCTGGAAGTTGAGCAGCGCTTCGAGGCGGCCCTGCGAGATCTCCGGCTGGTAGGGCGTGTACGCGGTGTACCAGGCGGGGTTCTCGAGGACGTTCCGGCGGATCACGCCGGGGGTCACGGTGTCGGAGTAGCCGAGACCGATCATCTGCGTCATCGGCCGGTTGCGCGCGGCGAGGGCGCGCAGCTCCGCGGTGGCGTCCTCTTCGGACGCGGCGGGCGGGAGCCGCAGGTCACGGGTGGCGCGGATGGCGCTCGGGACGGCGGCGCCGACGAGGGCGTCCAGGCTGCCGTAGCCGCACTCGGCCAGCATCTTCGCGCGTTCGGCCTCGGACGGGCCGATGTGGCGGGCGTCGAACTGCGTGGAAGTGATCGGGAGCTCCTCGGGCCGGGCGCACACCGGTGCGCTGGGAACTCCCCCTCTGTCATGGCACCTGAGAGTTTCACCGCCTGTGCAGCGGCTTTCACCTTGGGTGAGGCGCGGGTGCGCCTGCTTTCCAGAGTGGCCTCGCGCGAAGCGGTAGCGGATACCTGAGAGATTCCGGGGAGTTTGCTCCTTCGGTGCCCCACCGACTTCGTGAGGGCTCTCCCGCCTCGGCTCGACGGCCCGATCTGCAGTTGTGGCGGTAACGGTACCCGGCGCGTCCCGCGGGCGTCCACTTCACCCGGGCAACACCACAGTGAGCCTCGACCGGCCCCCAAGCGCCCCAATGTGGCGTTGGGTGCGTCCAACGCACCCAATGTGGCGTTCG
>NZ_JBSGJD010000385.1:0-6147 GCF_053605405.1 Amycolatopsis sp. NPDC003861 | reverse complement strand
GGCCGGCGGCCGCGGCCGCGCGTGCCCGCACCGGGTCGTCGGCCGCGGCGCGGACGAACGCGCTCAGGTCGTCACCGAAGGCGTCGAGACCGGAGGTGTCGGCCAGCAGGCCGTTGCGGCCGTGGTCGATGTAGTGCCGGAGCCCGCCGCGGCGCGGGCCGAGGACGAGCAGCCCGGCTTCCATCGCTTCCAGGACCGCGATGCCGAACTCCTCCTTGCGGCTGGGGCAGGCGTAGAGGTGGGGCGAAGGCGCCGGCAGCAGGCGGGTGAGCCCGTGTTCGAGCAGCCGGACGTCGTCGTTGCCGAGCGCCGCGAGCACGGCCAGGCGGCCCGCCGCCTGCGGGTGCGCCCGGTGCAGGGCGAGGATGCGGTCCAGCACCCGGGTTTCGTCCTCGGTCGGACGGGCGGGGTCGCCCCCGACGAGCACCAGCGCCGTCCGCCGGTACAGGCCGCGGGTGAGCCAGGCTTCGACCAGGAGGTCCTGCTGCTTGACCGGGTGGAGCCGGCCCACCGACAGCACGATCGGCAGGCCGCGGGCGTCCGGCGCGAGCCGGGGCAGCCGGTCGTCCGGCGCGAACAAGGAGTCGGTCAGCTGCTGCTGCCGGGGATCCTCGGTGGCGACCTGGGGCAGCATCGGGATCCCCTCGGCGAGAGACTCCGGTTCCGGGCGCCCGCGCAACGCCGGGAAGTACGCGGGCAGTTCCCCCGGCGGCCGCCCGGGCAGGCCGAGCAGCGTGTCCGCCCGCGCCACCAGCCGGTCGGCCGCGTACACGCGGTGCAGGTCGAACCGCGCGCCGGCCGGGGATTCGGCGCTGGCGGGCCGGTGCCGCTCGGCGAGCGAGCGGTGCGGGTCCGCGGTCAGGGTGAACACGGTCCGGGCGCCGAGCGCGGTGGCGGCGTCGGCGATCGCCAGGGATCCGTCGTCGGCGTACCGGACGTGCACGACATCGGGGTGACAGCCGGACAGCCGCAGCAGCCGCCGCGCCAGGAAGGTCAGCGCCGCGCGGTGCCGGGACAGCCCGAGCTGGGCCGGCGCGGTGGGGGCGTCGACCGGGATCCGCAGCACGACGTGCCCTTCGCCGTCGGTCTCGGCCAGCGCGGGGCGGGCGGCGAGGTCGTCGTGCCCGGCCGGGGTCAGGGTGACCACGCGGGCGATGCCGTCGTGCTGGGGCAGGGCCGTGCCGAGGTGCCGCAGGAGCACGGTCAGCCCGCCGCTCGCCCCGGCGCCGGGCTGGTCGAACGAGCCCAGCAGCATCGACTGGGCCACGACCAGCCCCTCGCGACGCGCACGCGGGACCGTCCACAGTGGCGCGTCGGCCGGGGTCGCGCGGCAGACCGCCGCCAGCGCCCGTTCGTAGGGGTCTTCGTCGCGCTCCCGGGTGATCGCCCCGCTGTGCCGCGCGAGGTACCGCCACCCGGCGTGCCGCAGCGCACGGTCGTGCTCGGCGCCCTCGACCACCGCCCCGGCCGGGATACCCCCGACGTCGTGCCGCTCGGCCAGGTCCAGCAGCAGCGCGCGACGGCGTGGCGAGGCCGTGCCGAAGGCGGCGCGGATCGCCGTGCCCGCCGCCACCCAGCCGTGCGCGGCGGTCGAGGCGGCGAAGAGGTCCAGGACCACGGACGTGCCCAGGTCGGCGAGCACTCCCTCGGCCTCGGGGACGGCGGCCAGCACGCCGGCGGGTGGCGGCGGATCCGACGCCCGGGCCAAGGCCCGCAACTCGGCCAGCGCGGAATCGGCGTCGCCCGCCGCCGGACCGGCGCCGGCGTACTCGACCAGGGCCGGGACGCCGAACGCCGGGTGGAAGCCGCGGCGGACCTCGTCGACCCGGGTGAGGTCGGTGCCGGGGCGCAGGTCCCGCAGCGCCGTCAACGCGTCGGCGGGGGCGGTGTCGTGGATGATCACGGCAGTACCTCTGGGGACAAGGCCGCCGGATCGGCGACGACGACGGGGAGAACGGGATGCCGGAAGCGCGGATCGTGGTGGTGAGCCCGCCGTTCGCCTCGCACGCCCAGCCGCTCGCCACGGTGGCGGCGGCGCTGGCGGCCGAGGGCGCGGACGTGACGTTCGCGTGCGACCCCGCGTTCGCGGACCTCGCCGCGCGGCGGGGTCTGCGGTTCGAGCCGTTCGGGTTCGGCGACAACGCCAACACCGGCATCGCCGAGCGCACCCGCCAGCAGGCGGCCGGGGCCCGGCGGCTGACCGAGTTCCTCGACGCCACCCGCGCGGGCGCGGTGCCGGCGCTGCTGGCCCAGGCCCGGCACCGCCGGGCGGACATGCTGCCCGACCCCGCCGGCGTCCACGCCGCGCTGCGGCGCCTGGACGACCGGCTGCGTCCGGACTGGTACCTCGTCGACCAGCTGGCCTACGCGGTCACGCTCGCGCTCCGGGCGCTGGACCGGCGGTGGGCGGCGTTCTGCCCGGGACACCCCGGTTACGTACTCGAGGGCCCGGACCGCTTCTTCGGGCTGCCGCCCTACTGGCCGGAGGCGATCACGCCCCCGGCGGCCGAACTGGCGGCGCTGCGGGCCGAAGTGGCGGCCAACGACCGCCTGTTCACCGAGCTGTTCACCCGGTTCCTCGCCGAGCACGCTCCCGGCCGGCCGGCCCCGCGCAGTGCGTTCGGCCTGACCTCGCCCGAGGCCGTGCTGTTCAACTACCCCGAGCTGCCGTGGCTGCCGCCGTTGCCGGCCGGGCCGGCGCTGCTGTTCGCCGGGCACTGCAGCGACGTCGGCGAGACCGGGCTCTCGCCCGAGTGGCGGGACCGCGTCGGGCGGCTGACCGACGGCGGGCGGCGGCGGCTCGTCCTCGTCTCGTTCGGCACGTTCCTCTCCGCCCGCGACGACGTGCTCGCCACCGTCGTCCGCGGCGCGGCGCAGGTGCCGGACGTCTCGGTGCTGGTCTCGGCCGGGAACCGCGCCGACCCGCTGCGCACGGCGTTCGCGGACGAGCGCTGGATCGAGGTCTTCGACCACGTCCCGCAGCGGGCGCTGCTGCCGGGCACGTCCCTGGTCGTGCACCACGGCGGCAACAACACGTTCACCGAATGCCTGGCCGCCGGGGTGCCCGCCATCGCGCTGCCGTTCTCCAGCGACCAGTTCGCGGTCGCTCATGATCTCGAACGCATTCCGGCGGGCCGCGTGCTCGATCCGCACGGCCTGACCCCGGCCGCGGTCACCGAGGCCACGACCGCGGTGCTGTCGTCGGGCGGCCGCGTGCGCGAGGCCGCCGCGCGCCTGCTCGCGTCAGGCGGCCCGCAGACCGCGGCGCGCCGGTTGCTCGAAGCCATGGACCGTCCTCCCGAGTGAGTTGCACAATCGATGCAAAGCTAGCTCCGGTTGCCCACTCGCGCCGTACCCGAGCCGAATTTAGGCTGTTTTGCATCGCATATGAATCGTCATCGCGTGTTGAGACGCCGGGACCGGCAGCGAGTACTGTGATGCAGAATGCGTTCAACTGGAGCCGGGAGAAGCCTGTGAGCAGCACACCCGAGGGGCGGTCCCTCACTTCGAGCGAGGTCGCCCGGACCCTCGGCGTCTCGCAGGTGACGCTACGGACGTGGGAGCAGCGGTACGGCATCGGCGCCTCGGACCGGGAGGAGAACGGCCGGCGGCGGTACACCGCCGAAGACGTCGAGCGGTTGCGGCGGATGCGGGCGCTTCAGGCGCAAGGCACCCGGGCGCGCGAGGCGGCCAGGCTGGTGCTGTCCCGGACCGCGGCCGAGACGACCGTGAAGCAGCGGCGCCGGCGGATCGCCGAAGCCGCCGAACTGCTCGACGTGCCGGCCATGGGCGACCTGGTCGACGACGCGCTCGCCGGCCTGGGGGTGGCGAAGTGCTGGACCGAGGTCGTCGCGCCGGTCCTGCGGGCCATCGGGGAACGCTGGGCGCAGGCGGGCGACCGCAACGCGATGGCCGCGGAGTGGGCGCTGGCCGCCGCGGCCTCGGCGGCGCTGGACCGGTTGCGGACGCCGGCGCCCGCGCGGGCCGGCCGGGGCCCCGTCCTGTTCGTCTGCGGGCCGGCGGAGCGCCACGAACTGCCGGTCAAGATGCTCAGCGCGGCCCTCGGCGACGACGGCGCGCCGTCGATGTTCCTCGGTGGCCTGGTGTCGATCGACGTCCTGCGGGTGGTGTCCGGCCGCTACGCGCCGAGCGCCGTGGTGGTGTGGTCGATGACGTCGCCGTCCGCGGACGTGCGGACCCTGCGCACCCTGCACGCCGAGGGCATCCCGGTCCGTCCGGCCGGTCCGGGCTGGCGCGGGCTCCCGACGGTCGGCGAGCCGCTGCCGCCGTCATTCCCCGAGGCGTTGGCGTCCTTCGGCGGCTGAGCGCGGCAGTTCCGCCCTCGGCGGCCGGAAGCGGCTGACCCGCTCCGTGCGGCGCGCCGGCACGTCGTTGGCGATCAGCACCGCCGCCCACGGCAGCGGCACGGAGATCGCGAGGAAGGCCAGGGCCAGCCACCAGACGTGCGCGGTGAGCCCGGCCAGCACCAGGCACGGGATGCGGCAGGCCATCATCACCACGTACTTGCGGCGGCGCCGGGCGAGCTGCTCGTCGGCCGACGGGGCGGCCGTGGTGATCAAGGCGGGACTTCGGCTCACCCCGCACCCCCGAGCCGGACGGACAGCACGGCCAGCGGCCCGACGCCGTTCTGGACGACCGAAAGCAGCACCGCGGGCGGATTCCCGGACCAGTGCACCGCCGCCGCCCACGCCGACCCGGCGAGCAGCAGCCCGCCGAGCAGCACCGCGACGGTGGCCGCGCTGCGCCGCAGCCGCCGGTCGCGGAGGTCGACGATGGTCAGCGCCAGTGCCGCGTGGACGACGAGGGCCACCGCCGCACCCAGCGCCGGCCAGTCGAAGGGCAGCCAGGTGAAGCCGGCCGCCGTGGCGGCCGCGGAGCCCGCGGCGGTGATCGCCGCACAGCAACCGGCGAGCCGCGCCCGGGCGACCGGGGCCACCGTCGTCATCGCCGCCCCCGGTCCAGGGCACGGGTTTCGGCCGGCGGGTCCGGCGTGAACAGCGAGCCGGGCACCGCGTGGCCGGCCGAGCCCAGCTTGTTCATCTTCTTCGGCACGGGTGCGCCCTGGTATTCGAGTGGGGTGGCGGCCAGCGGCTGGTGGATTTCGATGAACTCACCGTGCGGCAGCCGCTTGATGATGCCCGTCTCGACGCCGTGCTCGAGCACCTCGCGGTCGGCCCGCTGGAGGCCGACGCACAGCCGGTAGGTGACGAAGTAGGCCAGCGGCGGTCCGATGAGCAGCCCGATCCGGCCCGCCCACGTCATCGCGTTGAGGGACACGTCGAACTGGACGGCGAGGATGTCGTTGAAGCTGGAGAGGGTGAGCACGAGGAAGAACGTGATCGCCATCGCCCCGATCGACGTGCGGACCGGGACGTCCCGCGGCCGCTGGAGCAGGTTGTGGTGCGCGGTGTCCTTGGACAGCTTCCGCTCGAGGAACGGGTAGCTCAGCAGGGCCGTCACGAGCACGGCGATGCCGATGGCGCCGGCGAAGAAGACCGGCGGCACGGTGTGGTCGCCCAGGTAGAGCTCCCAGGGCGGCCAGACGCGCAGCAGCCCGTCCGCCCAGCCCATGTACCAGTCCGGCTGGGACCCGGCGGAGACCTGGGAAGGGTTGTAGGGCCCGAAGTTCCACACCGGGTTGATCTGGAACAGCCCCGACATCAGCGCCAGCACCCCGATCACCAGGGTGAAGAACGCCCCGCCCTTGAGCGCGAAGTACGGCATGATCCGCACCCCGACGACGTTGGTCTCCTTGCGCCGCACCCCCGGGAACTGCGTGTGCTTCTGATACCACACCAACGCCAGGTGCGCCCCGACCAACGCCAGCATGATCCCCGGCAGCAACAGGATGTGCAGCGTGTACAACCGCGGAATGATCTGATCGCCCGGGAACTCCCCACCGAACAACGCCCAGTGAATCCACGTCCCGGCCACCGGAACCGACAACACGATGCCCGACAGCGTCGCCCGGATACCGGTCCCCGACAGCAAGTCATCCGGCAGCGAATACCCGAAGAAACCCTCGAAGCACCCCAGGATCAGCAGCAGGCCACCGATCACCCAGTTCGCCTCACGCGGCCGCCGGAACGCCCCGGTGAAGAAGATCCGCAGCATGTGCACGGCCAT
>NZ_JBSGJD010000384.1:0-6166 GCF_053605405.1 Amycolatopsis sp. NPDC003861 | reverse complement strand
CCCCGCTTTTCCCTCTTTCTTTCACCCCCCTTTTCTTTTTTTTTTGGGGTTTATCACCCCCCCCATACCCCCAACCACCGGCGCCGGGGCCGGGCGGGGGAGACCCTCCGTCCGGCCCTTGACGCACCGGCCGGTGACCGCCGACCATGCTCACCGTCAGTCGTTGTTAGCGTTAACAGCATTCCGGATCAGTGCCGACCCCGAGGACACCCATGAAGCTGCGCCGCCTCCCGGCCATCGCCGCCGTCGCCGCCGCCCTGCTGAGCGCCCCCGCCGCGCAGGCCGCGACCTACCCGGATCCCGGGTACGTGACCGGGGACATCGAGGCGGTGCACGACCCGGCGATGATCCGCGCGGCGGACGGCAGCTACCTGCTCTACTCGACCGACCAGTACCTGCAGATCCGCCGCTCCACCGACCGGATCCACTTCACGAAGATCGGCTCGGTCTGGCCGAACGGCGCCCCGTGGACCGCCCCCTTCACCGACCCGGCGAAGCCGGGCTACCTGTGGGCACCGGACATCTCGTTCCACAACGGCAAGTACTACCTCTACTACGCCGCTTCCTCGCTCGGCTCCCGCAACTCGGCGATCTTCCTCGCCACCAGCACGACCGGCCTGCCCGGCAGCTGGACCAACCAGGGCATCGTCATCCAGACCAGCACGAACAACGACTACAACGCGATCGACCCGAACCTGTTCGTCGACTCCTCCGGCCGCTGGTGGCTCAGCTTCGGCTCGTGGTGGACCGGCATCAAGATGATCCGGCTCGACCCGGTCACCGGCAAACGCAGCACGTCCGACACCGCATTGCGCAGCATCGCCCAGCGCACCGGAAGCACATCGGCCGAGGAAGCACCGTTCATCATCCAGCACGGCACCTACTACTACCTGTTCGTCTCCTGGGACCTGTGCTGCCAGGGCACCAAGAGCACCTACCGCGTGATGGTCGGCCGCTCGACGTCGATCACCGGCCCCTACACCGATCGCAACGGCGTCCGGATGACGGCGGGCGGCGGCACCCAGATCCTGGCGAGCCACGGCGCGGTCCACGGCCCCGGCCACGTCGCCGTCGTCCACGACTCCGACGCCGACGTGCTCGTCTACCACTACTACTACTCGGACGCGACGCCGCTGACGGGCAAGCTCGGCATCAACCTCATCGGCTACGACAACGCCGGCTGGCCGTACGTGTACTGACTTCCGTATAACGACCTATACCCCGTCCGACTCGGAGAGTCCAGCCATGCGGCGGTTCCTGTCCCTGCTCGTCACCCTGTTCGTGGCAACCGCACTTGGTACGGCACCGGCCTCGGCCGTCCCGGCGGCGCCGCCGAAGCACCAGGTCACCTTCGACAAGTACTCGCTGATGCTGGACGGGCGCCGCCAGATCGTCTGGTCCGGCGAGTTCCACCCGTTCCGGCTGCCGAGCCCGGACCTGTGGCGGGACGTGCTGCAGAAGATGAAGGCCACCGGCTACACGGCGGTCTCGATCTACTTCGACTGGAACTACCACTCGCCGGCGCCGGGGGTGTACGACTTCGCCGGCGTCCGGGACATGGACCGCGTGCTCGACCTCGCCGCCGAAGCCGGGCTGTACGTCATCGCGCGGCCCGGCCCGTACATCAACGCCGAGGTCACCGGCGGCGGCTTCCCGGCGTGGCTGAGCACCCAGGCCGGCCGGGCCCGCAGCGACGCGCCCGACTACCTCGCCGCGTCCGGCGAATGGCTGTCGCGGATCGACCGGATCATCGCCCGGCACCAGTACACCGACGGCCGCGGGCCGGTGATCCTTTACCAGATCGAGAACGAGCTGGCCGCCACCGGCACCGCGCAACGCACCTACATCGCCCACCTCTACGACAAGGTGCGCGCCGACGGCATCACCGTCCCGGTCTTCCACAACGACAAGGGCCGCAACGGCATCTGGGTGCCGCCGGGCTCCGGGGTGGCGGGCACCGTCGAAGGCAAGGTCGACCTCTACGCCTTCGACGGCTACCCCGGGGGCACCTGCCGGACCGACGCGACGCCGGGCAACCCGAATGCGGCCGCGGACTGGGGGACCTACGGGCCGGGCGGGGCGAAGGGTGGCGCGAGCGCGTCACCGGACACGCCGGGGTTCGTCGCCGAGTTCGGCGGCGGCTGGTTCGACTACTGGGGCAGCAACGGCACCTACCCGTGCACCGCGGTGCGGCAGGGGCCGGGCTACGAGCGCGTCTTCTACGGCACCAACCTGGCGAACGGCCTGACGCTGCAGAACTTCTACATGACCTTCGGCGGCACGTCGTGGGGCGGGCTCCCGGCGCCGGTCGTCTACAGCTCCTACGACTACGGCTCGGCGATCGACGAAGGACGGCAGCTGCGGCCGAAGGCGCTGACCATGAAGGAGATCGGGTCCTTCCTGGCCACTGTGCCGGATCTGGCCGAGCTGGACCGGGCCGCGCCGGTGACGCCGTCGTCGGCCGCGGTGAAGGTCTACCACAACGTCAACCCGGACACCGGGGTGCACTTCTACCTGCCGGTGCACTCGCCGTCGAACGCGACGACGGACGACTCCTTCACCTTCCCGCTGTCCACATCGGACGGTGACTACACCGTTCCGCTGCGGCTGGCCGGGCAGGACGCCAAGTACCTGGTCGCGAACTTCGACATCGCGGGCCAGCACCTGGTGTACTCGACGTCGGAGCTGATGGCCCGGGCCGCCGGCACCGTGCTGCTGCACGGCCGGCCGGGGGAGGACGGCGAGACGGTGCTGCGGTACGCGACGCGGCCGCGGGTGGACGTCCTCGCCGGGAACGTCACGAGCACCTGGTCGGGCCACGACCTGCGCCTGGACTACCGCCACGACGGCCTCGCGCGGGTCCGGATCAGCGGCGGCGGCCGCCCGGCCGTCACGCTGCTGCTCGCCGACGACGCGACCGCGGACACGTTCTGGCCGGTGGACGGCCTGCTCGTGCGCGGGCCGGACCTGGTGCGGACCGCCCACGCCGGGTTCGTGCTCACCGGCGACACCAAGGCCCCTCGCGACCTGGAAGTGTGGGGTGCCCGCGGTCCGCTGCTGTGGTGGAACGGCGCCCCGGTGCCGGTGCGGCCCACCGCGTCGGGCAGCGTGGTCGCGTTCCGGCCGTTGCCGGGACCGGCCGACCCGCGCCTGCCCGAGCTCACCGGCTGGCGCTCGGCCCCCAGCTCCCCGGAGGCCGAGCCGTGGTACGACGACTCGGCGTGGCCGCCGGCGGATCGGACGACGACGAACAGCACGACTCCGCCGCCGGCCGGGCAGCCGGTGCTGACCGCGGACGACTACGGCTTCGGCGTCGGCGACGTCTGGTACCGCGGGCGGTTCACCGGGACGCCGGGGGAGCAGCTCAGCCTCCGCTACGGCGGCGGGGGCGCCGGGATGCTCCAGGCGTGGCTGGACGGGCAGTACCTCGGCCAGCACGTCCTGCCGTCCGCGCTGGCCGCGCCGCCGACCACCGGCACCGCGGTGTTCACCGTGCCGGAGGGCCTGCGCGGCGACGGCCCGCACGTGCTGTCGGTGATGGTCCGCAACAACGGCCACAACGAAGACGGCGGCGTCAACGATGCGCACAAGGAGGGCCGGGGGCTGATCTCGTCGTCGCTGACCGGGGTGGCGTGGAAGCTGCAGGGCGGGACGGCGGACCCGGTGCGCGGCCCGCTGAACAACGGCGGGCTCGCGGGCGAACGCGCCGGCTGGCACCTGCCGGACTTCCCGGACCGCGCGTGGCCGCCGGCGGCGGTGCCCGCACCGGCGGCCGATCCGGGGACGACGTGGTACCGCACGACGTTCTCGTTGCGGATCCCGCGCGACCAGGACACCTCGGTGGGCCTGACGATCGGCGACCCGGCGAAGCCCCGCTCCGGCGGCCGCTACCGGGTGCTGGTGTTCCTCAACGGCTGGAACGTCGGCCAGTACATCGGGGACGTCGGCCCGCAGCACACGTTCGTGCTGCCGGCCGGGATCCTCGACCCGCACGGCCGCAACACGCTGGCGCTGGCGGTGACCAGCGACGGCGGCCCGGGCAACGGCCTGGAGAAGGTCGCGCTGACCGACCTGGGCACGGCTCGTGGAGGGGTCGCGGTCCGGCCGGTGTCGTCACCGGGCTGGCGGCGGTGAAAGCGCCTTACTGCGGGCGACGATGTGGCCCGCCTTGACGACCAGTTCGCGCGGTGGGCGCGTCACGACGGCGTGGGCCGGGGTCTCCGCGTCGATCACCACGAGGTCGGCCGGCGCGCCCTCGGCGAGGCCGTAGCCGGTCAGGCCGAGGGCTTTCGCGCCGCCGTAGGTGACGGCTTCCAGGGCGACTTCGATGTCCTCGTCGCGGCGGAAGGTGCTGCGGTAGGCCAGGTGCATGGCCCGGTCGAGGAGGTCGCCGCTGCCGTACGGGCTCCACAGGTCCCGGATGTCGTCGTGCCCGCAGGCCACGTTCACCCCGGCCGCGCGCAGCTTCTGCACCGGCGGGACCGGGAAGTCGAAGACGGCGGCCGTGGTGATCGTGATGCCCGCGTCGGCCAGCCCGGCGGCCAGCCGGTCCTGCGTCGCGGCGTCGGCCTGGCCGAGGGCGTAGGCGTGGCTGACCGTCACCCGCCCGGCGAGACCGGCCGCCCGGGTCCGGTCGATGATCAGCTCGAGCTCGAACACGCCGAGCGAGCCGGGGTCGTGCAGGTGCAGGTCGATCCGCACGCCGTGGCGTTCGGCGAGGCCGAAGACGACGTCGAGGTGGCGGACCGGATCGCGGTCCATCCCGGCCGGGTCGATCCCGCCGACGGCGTGCACGCCGAGCTTGATCGCCTCTTCCAGCAGCGCGGCCGTGCCCGGGTTGGCGAGGATGCCGCTCTGCGGGAAGGCGACCTGCTCCACGCTGATCCGCCCGGCCAGCCGCGCGGCGGCGTCGCGGACGACCTCGACCCCGGTGAGGCCGGTCCCGGCGTAGACGTCGGTGTGCGTGCGGACGTGCGTGGTCCCAGCGGCGGCCATGGTTTCCAGCAGCGCGCTGACGCGGGCGGGATCGGGCAGCCCGAGTTCGGTGCGGCGGAGGCGTTCGTCGGCGATCCGGTCGGCCAGCGCGGGCCCGGCGGAGTGCGGCCGCCACGGTCCGCCGTAGAGGGTCTTGTCGAGGTGGCAGTGCGCTTCGACGAGGCCGGGCAGGACGAGGCGGCCGCCGAGCTCGACCACTTCGACGTCCCCGGCGTCTTGGGTGTCGAGACCGGGGCCGATGGCGGCGATGACGCCGTCGCGGACGAGGAGGTCCGCGGGTCCGGCGGTTCTCCAGGGACGGCCGTCGCGCAGCAGAAGTCCGGGCATCGTCGCTCCTCACAGTCGGTTCCGAGCTTCACACACTTCGGTGCGGTTTGGGGGCCGCGGCAGCGGGGTAGAGGTGATCACCAACGCTGAACCCCGTGGAAGGAGCACCTCGATGAGCGCCCCCGACCTGCCCGCGATGCTGCTGACGGCGACGACCGCGGAGCCCCGCCCCGGAACGTTGCGGGTCACGGTCACGGGCGAGATCGACATGGCCACCCGCCCCCGCCTGGACGCGGAACTCGACCGCGCGGTGGCGTCGGCTCCCCGGCGGCTGGTGGTCGACCTGCTGGGCGTGGGGTTCTGCGGGGTGACGGGCGTGGCGTCACTGGGCCGCCTGCGGTCCCGCTGTGCGGAGCAGGGCATCGAGCTGGCCCTGAAGTGCTCGGTGGTGGTGCGGCGCGCCCTGGACCGGGCCGCGATCGCCCCGCTGTTCCGGATGGAGGGCCGGCCCGAGCAGCTCATCGCCCGGTGACGGACAACCGGCGGCGCTCCCGGGCTTCGGCGGTGGAACGCTCCGGCCGGAGCAGCTCATCGCCCGGTAACGGACGACCGGCGGCGCTCCCGGGCTTCGGCAGCTCATCGCGGCCCCCAGGATTCAGCGGCGGAACGCCCCGCCGGAGCACCTCACCGCCCGCCGAACGTCTTCGCCTCCTCGTCCGCCGCGGCCCACTCGCGGTCCGCCGCCGCCCGGTCGCCCGGTTCTCCGCGGCGGACCAGCGCCTCGGCGTGCCGGCGCCGCGAAAACACCACCGCCGGGGAGGAGAGCCGCCAGCTCCGGCAGCACCGTGAGCGTCGGCTTGCTCAGCTCCGCCGCCGTGCGGACCCCAGGAATGGCCGTGAGCGC
>NZ_JBSGJD010000383.1:0-6220 GCF_053605405.1 Amycolatopsis sp. NPDC003861 | reverse complement strand
GGAGGGTTAGAACCCTCCTTACCACTCACGAGGTCTGGGCGAGCTCCGGGACGCGGTCGGCCCAGGTGCCGTGCGGTTCGAGCGTCACTTCGCGGACGTCGTCCTCGCGGCGGTCCAGGCGCACCACCAGGTAGTCCTCCGACAGGCGCTCCGCCGAACCCTCGCCCCACTCGACCACGATCGCCGAGCGCTCGAGGTCGGTGTCCAGGTCCAGGTCGTCCAGCTGGGACAGGTCGCCGCCGAGGCGGTACGCGTCCACGTGCACCAACGGCACGCCGGGAGCGCCCGCCGGGTGGACGCGGGCCAGCACGAACGTCGGGCTGCTCACCCGGCCGCCGACGCCGAGACCGTCCGCGATGCCGCGGGTCAGCGTCGTCTTGCCCGCGCCGAGCGGGCCGGCCAGCAGGACCAGGTCACCCGCGCGCAGCACGCGGCCGAGCGCGCGCCCGAAGTCCATTGTGTCGTCGGGGGTCGGGAACACGAAACTCAACGCTGCCACCACCAGGTTCGCCGGGACGAGGATTCGCCGTCCACACCGGAACAGCGTTGCAGGAGATCGATCAGATGGCTGTTCACCAGCTCGGGCTGCTCGAGCTGGACCATGTGGCCGGCGCCGCGGACGCGGACCAGCTCCGCGTCGGGCAGCTCGGCCGCGATCCGCTCGGCGTGCGCGAACGGCGTGAACCGGTCCGAATCGCCGCCGATGACCAGCACTTCCGCGTGCTTCAGGCCGGCCAGGGCCGCGTAGCGGTTGTGGCTGCCGAGCGTGTCGACGAAGTTGACGAGCCCGCGCACCGGCGTCACTTCCAGCATCTCGAGCATGAAGTCGACGAGCCGGGGCGCGACGTCGCGGCTGCCGAACGCCAGCCGCCGCACGGCCTGCCGCGTCAGCTGGCCGCCCGCCGCGCGGACGAACTCCACCAGCCCGGGCTGCCAGCCCGCGAGGCCACCGGCGGCGCGTGTCAGCGGGTTGTACTTCGACAGCAGCGAACGCGGCAACCCGCGTGCCCCGACTTCGCCCGCCGCCGTCGCGATGAAGGCAACCCCGCACACGCGGTCTTCGAACAGCTCGGGGAACTCGGCGGCCAGCTCCATGATGACCATGCCGCCCATCGAGTGCCCCATCAGCACGATGGGCCCCTCTGGCACCACGGACCGCAGCACGCAGTCGAGGTCGCGCGCCAGCTGTTCGATGGTCGACGTCTCGGCCGAAGCCGCGCCGGACAGGCCGTGGCTGCGGTGGTCGTAGTACACCTGACGCACGCGCGGCAGCCTCAGCGACGCGAGGTCGCGGCGCTGGAAGTGCCAGCAGCGCCGCGAAAGCGCGAAGCCGTGCACCCCCACGACGGTCAGTTCCGGTTCGCCGCCGTCGTCGGAGTCGATTTCCTCGACCGAAAGCGGCGTGCCGTCCTCGGCCGCGACCGTCGAAGTGCGGTCGGGCTTCAGCTCCCCCAGCGGCTCGTCCACGTACGGATCCTCACTGTGCCGCCGCTGCTGCGCGGCGACGATAGCGGCGGCGGCGGTGCCGGTGGCCAGGGCCCCGACCCCGCCGGCGATGGCCAGCAGTCGTCGTGAAGGTGTCACCCGCGGTCCCCCAGATACCGGCGCCGCACGCGCGGGCGGTACATCGAGGTGACGACTTCGTAGTCGATGGTCCCCAGCTTGTCGGCCCATTCCCGGGCGGTCGGCTCGCCGCGCGTCCCGGCGCCGAACAGGACGACCTCGTCGCCGACGGCCGGTTCGTCGTCGCCGCAGTCGACCACCAGCTGGTCCATGCAGACCCGCCCGGCGACCGGCCGCCGCTGCCCGCCGAGCCAGACGTCCATGCGGCCGGACAAGCTCCGGGGCACGCCGTCGGCGTACCCGGCCGGCACGAGCGCGAGGTTCGTGTCCCGCTCGGCCGTCCACGTGTGCCCGTAGGACACCGATTCGCCGGCTTCGATCCGCTTGACCAGGGCGACCGCCGAGCGGAACGTCATGGCCGGGCGCAGGTCTTCGGTTTGGGGCACCGGGTTCAGCCCGTACATCGCGATGCCGGGCCGCACGACGTCGAAGTGCAGGTCGGGCCGGGTGAGCAGGGCCGCGGAGTTCGCCAGGTGCCGCATCGGGTCGAGCCCGGCCGCGCGGGCGACGTCATAGGCGTCGGCGAAGCGCTTGGCCTGCTGGTCGGTGGCCGGGTGGTCCGGTTCGTCCGCGCACGCGAGGTGGGACCAGATCGCGACGACCTCGACCCGCGGTTCGGCGGCCGCCGCTTCGACCAGCTCGGCCCACGCGGCGGGCGGGCAGCCGTTGCGCGAGAGCCCGGTGTCGATTTTGAGGTGCACACGCGCCGGGGTACCCGGTTTCGCGGCCGCGGCGATGCGGCGAAGCTCACCCAGCGAGCTGGCGGCGAGGTCGACGTCGTTTTCGATACCCGCCGCGAAGTCGACGTCCGGGGTGTCCAGCCAGCTGAACAACCGGGTCTCGATGCCGCCCTCGCGCAAGGCGAGGGCCTCGCCGAGCGAGCAGGTGCCCAGCCAGGTGGCCCCGGCCTCGACCGCGGCGCGCGCCACCGGCAGCGCGCCGTGGCCGTAGGCGTCGGCCTTCACCACGGCCATCACCTGGGCGCCGGGCGCGCGGGCGCCCAGCAGGGTGAGGTTGTGGCGGATCGCGTCGAGGTCGATGTCGACCTGGGCCCGCGGGAAACTGGAAGACGACATAGCGCCTTCCAGTTTCCCATGTCCCGAGGTCAGGGCAGGCGCGCCCCGGACGTGGCGGAGAACACGTGCAGCTCGTCCGGCCGGATCCGCAGGTGGACGGTGTCGCCCATGGCCGGCGGCGTGCGCGGGTCGACGCGGGCGACGATGTTGGACTTCGTGCCCTCGGCGTCGGTCTCGGCCAGCTTGCCGTAGACGTACGCGTCCGAGCCGAGCTCCTCGACCAGGTCCACCTTGATCGGCACCGAGCTGTCGCCCTCGGTGGTCACTTCCAGGGACTCCGGCCGGAAGCCGAGGGTCACCGTGTCGCCGTCGGCCGCGGCGATGACCTCGCGGGTCAGGGCCACGCTGCCGCCGCCCAGCTCGGCGCCGTCCGCCGTCAGCTTCGCGGTCACCAGGTTCATCGCCGGCGAGCCGATGAAGCCCGCGACGAAAGCGTTTGCGGGCTTGTCGTACAGCGCGCGCGGGGTGTCGCACTGCTGCAGCAGGCCGTCCGACAGCACCGCGACGCGGTCACCCATCGTCATGGCCTCGACCTGGTCGTGCGTGACGTACACGGTCGTGACGCCGAGGCGGCGCTGGAGCGCGGCGATCTGCGTACGCGTCGACACGCGCAGCTTGGCGTCGAGGTTTGACAGCGGCTCGTCCATCAGGAAGACCTGCGGCTCGCGCACGATCGCGCGGCCCATCGCGACGCGCTGGCGCTGACCACCGGAGAGCGCCTTCGGCTTGCGGTCGAGGTACTGCTCGATGTCCAGCAGCTTCGCGGCCTCCAGGACCTTCTGCTTGATCTCGGACGCGGGCCGCCCGGCGATCTTCAGCGCGAAGCCCATGTTCTGCGCGACCGTCATGTGCGGGTACAGCGCGTAGTTCTGGAACACCATCGCGATGTCGCGCGAGCGCGGCGGCAGCTGGGTGACGTCGCGGTCGCCGATCCAGACGGCGCCGTCGTCGATGTCCTCGAGGCCGGCCAGCATGCGCAGGCTGGTCGACTTACCGCAGCCGGACGGGCCGACCAGCACGAGGAACTCGCCGTCGGCGATCTCCAGGTCCAGCGCGTCGACCGCGGGGCGCTCCGAACCCGCGTAGCGGCGGGTCGCCTTGTCGTAGGTGATGGAAGCCATCGGTCAGTCCTCTCCGAGATTCCGCCGGACCCCGTAAGCCGCTTCGCGGGCTTCGAGGTGGCGCTGCTGGATCCGGTGGCCCGCGGCGCGCTGCGCCTCGGTCGGCTCGTCCAGCTCGAGCCGAAGCTTCTGGTTCTCCCGCCAGGACGGGGGTTCCGCACTGGAAGCCAGCGCCCACGCCGCCTGCCGGGCCGCGCCGAGCGCGACGTACTCGGCGACTTCGGGCAGCTGCACGGGCACCCCGAACACCAGCGGCGCGACCGCGCGGACGGCCCGCGACTGCGCGCCCCCGCCGATCAGCAGCACGCGCCGGACGTCGAGGCCGTGCGCGCGCACCGCGTCGAGGCCGGCGGCCAGGCCGCAGAGCATGCCTTCGACGGCACTGCGCGCGAGGTTCTCCGGGGTCATGTTGTCCCGGGTCAGCCCGGCCAGCGATCCGGTGGCGCCGGGCAGGTTCGGGGTGCGCTCGCCGTCCAGGTACGGCAGGAAGGTCAGCCCGCCGGCGCCGGGCTCGGCGGCCAGGGCGAGGCGGTCGAACTCGCTGAGCGTCGCGCCGAGCATCGCGGCCGTCGCGGTGAGGACGCGGGCGGCATTGAGGGTGCAGGCGAGCGGGAGGAAGCGGCCGGTGGCGTCGGCGAACCCGGCGACCTCGCCGCTGACGTCGGCCGCGCCGGTCTCGGCGACGCCGAACACCGTGCCGCTGGTGCCGAGCGAGACGACGGCGTCACCGGGCTTGAGCTCCAGGCCCAGCGCGGCGGCCATGTTGTCGCCGGTGCCGGCGGAGACCAGGATGCCGTCCGGGGTGTGGCCGGCGGTGTCGGCCGGGCCGAGCACGGTGGGCAGCTCCGGCGTCCGGCCGCCGAAGGCGTGGCTCAGGACGTCGAGGCGGTAGGCGTTGTCGGTCGGCGAGAAGTAACCGGTGCCGGAGGCGTCGCCGCGGTCGGTGACCGGGTCGCCGCCGGTGAGCTTCCAGGTCAGCCAGTCGTGCGGCAGCAGCACGCGCGCCACGCGGTCGGCGAGCTTCGGCTCGTTTTCGGCCAGCCAGCGCAGCTTCGTCACGGTGAAGCTGGCGACCGGCACCGAGCCGACGGACTTCGCCCAGGCCGACGGCCCGCCGAGCTCTTCGGTGAGGTCGAGCGCCGCCTGCGCGGAGCGGGTGTCGTTCCAGAGCAGCGCGGGCCGCACGACCTCGCCGTCTTCGTCGAGGGTGACCATGCCGTGCTGCTGCCCGCCGACGCCGATGGCCCGGACGCCGTCGAGCACGCCGCTCGTGGCCTCCTGGAAGGCGTCCCACCAGGCGGCGGGGTCGACCTCGGTGCCGTCGGGGTGCGGCGCGCGGCCGGTGCGGACGATCTCGCCGGTTTCGGCGTCACACACGACGACCTTGGTCGACTGGGTGGACGAGTCGATGCCGGCGACCAGTTCAGCTGTCATAGGGCTGCCCCTCTGCGACGTGTTCGACGATCTCGATCGCGGTGCCCGCGTTCAGCGCGGCCTCGATCTCCTCGGTGGGCGTGGCTTGGCCCGTGATCAGCAGGTCGTAGTCGCCGACGTCGCCGTGCGCGTAGGTGGCGGTGCGGCCGAACTTCGAGTGGTCGACGACGAGGACGGTCTGGTTCGCGACCTTCAGCGCGGCCTTCTTGAGCTCGGCGTAGTCGCGGTCGGGGTGGAAGAGGCGCCCGACGGCGACGGCGGTGACCGAGACGAACGAGACGTCCGCGCGGATCGAGTCGAGCAGGTTGAGCACCTCGGGGCCGGCGCAGGAGTCGTACTCGTGGCTGTAGCGGCCGCCCGCGAGGACGACCTCGACCTCGGGGCCGAGCAGCCGGGCGGCGTGCAGCGAGTTGGTGACGACGGTGAGGGCGTCGATCTCGGCGAGCCGCTTGACCAGCGGGAGGAGAGTCGTGGAGTCGTCGACGAAGACGGTCTGGCCGGGCTGCACGTGGTTCGCGGCGGCCTGGCCGAGGGCTTCCTTCTCGCCGTGGTGGAGCGTGTCGCGGAAGCGGGCGGCGGACTCGATGGTGAGCGCCGGGTAGGCCTCGACCTTGCCGCGCAGCTTGCGCAGGAGCCGGCGTTCGGCCAGGTCGTCGAGGTCGCGGTGGATGGTCATCAGGCTGACCTTGAACTTCGACGTCAGGTCGTCGATCCGGGCTTCACCCTGCTCGATGACGTGGTCGAGGATGTCCTGCCGCCGCTGCTCGACGACGGCATCGGACGGCCGGGTCTTCCGGTCGCCCGTCGATGTTGTGCCGCCGCTCACACGGCATTCTTACCAGATTTATCCCGCAAAGTTAACAGAGAACTCGATAACTGTTCGCACGACCTCAAGCGCCCCAATGTGGCGTTGGGTGCGTCCAACGCACCCAATGTGGCGTTCGGTGCATTGAGCGCAACCAACGC
>NZ_JBSGJD010000382.1:0-6310 GCF_053605405.1 Amycolatopsis sp. NPDC003861 | reverse complement strand
CAACGCCTTCGCCATCACCTTCGGTGACCGCTGGCCGGGCGCCGAAACCTACTGATCAACAACGCCGGACACACCGATCACGAGACAGGCCCGACAGCCCAGAGTCCGCGCCGTCACCTCGCGCTGTATAACGATCTACAACGTGACTCGGAAGGCCGACAGCAGGTTGAACAGCGAGCACGCGAACTTAAGCGCCGCCACGAAGCTCCGTGCTTTGCCTGAGAACCCGACAAGCAAGGTGCTGACCCTCCTTCGAGGGACGGCCGGCACCGCGTAGCGGTCCCAGGAGTCGACAAGTAACGACCTGGTAGTGCCGTGGTCTCCTGATCGGCGAAGACAGACAGGCAGATAGACGTCATGCCGCCGACCTGACTGAAGGTCCGCGGTGGATTACTGCTCGAGCACGTTGCCATCGCGATCTTTCCCTGGCTCGGTGTAGACCTCGCACCGGCGGCGTACGCGTTCCAAGTGGCTCCGGTGTTGCGTCGACTTCCTTCGCTAAGCGAAGGAAGTCGGTGGACGTTCTGCTCGTGCTCACGGTGCCAGACCTGCCCCGGACGGGTCGACTACCAGCCGACAACGGGCCTCACCGACGACCAGGCGCGCGGCGGGGTCCGCGCCCTTTGCGCGGGTATCGAAGGCCGGGGCGTCGCCTGGTCATCGGCGGTAAACCGGTTGCCGGGGGCGCGGCTGCCCGCGGCCGAGGCTCCGGCTGCCCGGCAGGGCCGGTGGTGCCGACTGGGGCGGTCTCGCTTCCGATCGCGCGGAGTTGTGCCTGAGAGTCCTGATCGCCAATCCAACGTCCGCGATCCCGGCGGAACTCGGTGGTGTGCTCCGATCGCCAGGTCAGAACGGTGATCACTGACCGAATCATGGCCCACGTGCAGGTCCGAGAGCTGCAGGACGGACCACCGTCGGGTCGCGGTTGCGCGAATTTGAGGGTTTTCTCCGGTTACCTCTCTCCGGCCCGGCGGTGAACCCGTTCGCGGACCTGGTACCGACTCTCGCGATCATGATTTCGACGCCCTACCCTCCGAACTGCGCGGGTGGTTCCGTTGGTGACCGATCGTCGCTACAAATGGTCGTATGGAACACCTGTGGCATGAGATCGGGTCCTGCGCGGGCGGCGCTCGCTTCGAGCTGACGCTGCGTGGCTGCGCGGCAAGGATCTGTCTGATGGACGCCGAAAACTACCAGGCGTACCGCGACGAAGACGAGGACGGATATCAGTGCTACTACGGCGGCTTCTGGGAAGCGAGCCCTGTGGAGCTGGTGTTGCCCTATGATGGCCTTCTGGTACCTCGTAATCGACAGCTACCCGGGACGAATCAGCTACTGGCTGGCAGGGCCGTACTGACCCGAGTGGAAGGCCGTCAGGTCGGCGTCCTCGAACTGGCTGAGATGAGCGAGCACGGCTTCGCCGCCGCGGCAACCGCGACCCGGAACGATCGCGGCCAGTTCTAGGTGAGCGCGTCGGAGATCGCCGCGGCGAGCCAGCGCGCGTGTGCCGTGAGCGTCAAGTTAGGTTCAGGACCAGGCGTTCGTAGTGGTCTATCGCGCCGTAGTTCCACAAGACGTTGCGCACCTCGTCTGCATCGAGGCCGCCGCGCAGGTGCGGGAGCAGTTGCTGCGCCAGTGCGATCATCCCGGTCAGCCCTCCTCTGCGAGCTGGGCACACACGGGTTCGAGCGACGCGTCGACGTGCCGGCCGTCGCGGATAAGGATCTACACCTTCGCCGAGCGCGCCTGCCGCTGGGCGAACCCCTCGACGAACAGGCGGATCTTCGTCCGCGCCCGGCGCGGCGAACACTGCGGCGGCTTCCGGCCGCGCAGCCACGGGCCCCGGCTCGTCGTCGCCGGCGACCACGACGTCGAAGACAGCCTCGGCCAGCGCCGCCTTGCCGCCGAAGAGCGCCAATATGAGGACGGTGGCGTTGGGCGGCTCGCCAGCCGTCGAGGAGATCGGCCCCCGTGCGCGGTCCCCACAGCCGTGCACGCCGGTGAAACTCGCGCTCGCGCGGTCGGTGACGAGATTGCAGTACATGAAAGCCGGCCCGGGAGTGCTCGATTGCCGCGTCCCTGCTCGGCGCCAAGGTTCCGCAGGTGGACCTGGGAGAGTCCGGTTACGGAACTGCATAGCTGGTTACGGCGGTCGGGGGTCGTACGCGTACTCGACGTTGCTCGGCGGTGCGAAGTCCCGGCGCTGGCTGTAGAAGCGCGGCTCGCGTCCGCTGCCGCCGGCGTCCGCCGAGCCGGTCCTGCTGGACCGCGACGGTTCGGCGCTCGCGATCACGCTCAACCGGCCCGAACGCCGCAACGCCTACGGCCGGGAGGAGCGCGACGCCCCCGTCGAAGGACTGACCGTGGCCGATCTCGACCCCGGTGTGGAGCGGGTCGTGCTGGCCGGTGCCGGACCGTCGTTCTGCTCGGGCGGCGACCTCGACGAGTTCGGCGCGGCGCCGGACCTGGTCACGGCGCACTTCGTCCGGACCCGGCACGGAGCTGGGCGGCTGCTGCACCGGCTCGCTGACCGCACCGAAGTTCGCGTGCACGGCAGTTGTGTCGGGGCGGGCATCGAGCCGCCGGCCTTCGCGCGGCGAGTGGTCGCGGCCGCAAGTACGACGTTCCGGCGGCCGGAGGTCGCGATGGGGCTGATCCCCGGCGCGGGCGGGACGGTGAGCATCCCCCGGCGGATCGGCCGCTGGCGCGCGTTCTACCTCGCGCTGTCAGGCTTGCCCTCGACGCGTCGACCGCGCTGGCTTAAGGACTGGTCGACGAGCTGGCCTGACCACCCCGCGAGCGGCGCGATGGTCCTAACCCCTCGATGAAGACGCCGACGCGCCATTCGTGGACGCGTCTGGGAGAGGAGGGTCCGCCGTCGCGTACGCGGTGGGAGCGGCCGCCGAGACGAGAGCCGCTGAGTCGAACTCGCGAACCGCGGCGGTCACGGCGGCTTCGTGTACGAGAGCAGGCTCGCTGAGTGCCGCGATTGCCGTGGCATGCTCAGCTGCGGCCTTCCGCATCGAGCGGAGGGCGACGCCGTCTTCTTGCCAGTAGTTCGGCAACGACCTGGCGACCTTGGCCACCCGTAAGAGTGATAGCCCCAGCTTGACTTTCGAAAGCAGCGCTCGCAGCGAAGGTGTCTTGAAGTGGTCCGGGCCGGGCAGGTCTTTCCGGATTCGATCAAAGTCTGCACTCTGGTCTCGTGCGGCCACCAGGCCTCGTTGCATGCCCCAGAGATCTTCGAGCTGGTCGTCGTCGAAGTCCAGGGTGCGCATGGACGCACGCACTGCGGCCTCAAGGTCATCGAGTACGACAGTGGCGAAGATCGTATCGATGCTGAGAGGTGCCTTGGAGTTGCGTCGCTGCAGCTCCACAGCGGCTCGGGCAGTCCGCAGGAGGTCGCGCGGGAGACCACCGGACCAGGCATGGCAGAGCATTGCGACGATGGGCGGGAAGCCGGTCGCCCGGGCACGCACGATGTCCAGGGACTCGTCGAGCTCCAGTCGACGAGTGTGCACGACGGTGTCGAAGGCCGAATCGAACGCATCCCGGCCGGCCAGCCCACGCCGCTCGAACGAGTCCAGAGCGTCTGTCGACACGGTGACGAGGAAGTGAACTTTCTCGATGTGGAAGAGATCTTTCAGCTCGTTGACGATGTCCACCAGGTCGGCGGGGTCGCCGAGTTTGTCGAGTTCGTCGATGCACAGCACCATTCTTTTGTCTTCGCTGTGGCTCGCGAACAGCTTGAGCAGCTCTCGAAGGGAGTCAACGAGGTCGGACCGACTCGGTGCGCGGCTCTTTAGTTTGAGGCTATTTTCGCCGGATGACTCGTAAACTGATTGGACCTTGAGCGTGTTCTTGTTGCTGGTGGCTCGCTCGGTCTCCCAGCGGAGTTCACGAAGGACCGCGAGTGCTTGTCTAACGTGGGGTTGCATGGAGTTCGTGTCGACGCGCACTAGCACTTTCGCGAATTGGACTATTCCGACAAATATCAGTAACGCAATCGCGATCAACTGAAATAGGTTTGCTCCTGCCAATATTCGCGTTGTCAATATACTGGAAGTTGTGGAAAAGGAAGAACTGCCGCGCAGCAGCTCGGGCAGCACGGAGATACCTAGCGCCGACCCGAGAATTATCAGTTGTTTGCCGATAGTGGCTCGCTGCAGGGCGACGCGCAGATGATTTCTGGCTGCGCGGCTTCGGCGACCGGCGATCGCGCGCGCGACGTTCGTCAGCAGGAGTCGAATGAACTCTCCAGGATCGTAGCGTACGGGGGAGGGTGTGATGACCACGGGTTCGTCGGCATCCGCGTCACCTAATAGGGCTTGCATCACCGTCGACTTGCCCGAGCCACGGGTTCCGGCTAGGCCGATCGCGGAGGACTCGTGTTCCCTGATGAACTCACGGACGTAGTTCGCTGTCGCTGATTGTCGAACCTGGGTGACATCGAGTTCGACAAGTCGAGGAGCGTGGGTAGGAAATGCGACGATCCCGCGTGGCCCGAGTTCGCTGTTGATGGCAGTGGAGATTGCCTCTTGAACCGCAGCGGACATCGATCGGTCCAGTACGCCGGCCGCAGTGTCGGCGGGCTGCATCGCAGACTTGATCGCGGCTTTCCTTCTGAAAATTTGGCTTATCGCGACGATGATGAGGAGACCGACGACCAGCCAGCCGGTAAAGGCTATCAGGTAGGTGTTGTGGGCGATCCAACTCTGCTTCGGATCGACTCCGAATATGGTGGTGATCGCCTCTGCGTCGGTTCCGCTAAAGTAGCCTGCAATGAAGATGGCGAGGACTGTGAGTAGTGCAAGCAGTGTTAACCAAAGGTTGCTCTTTGTTCGACGAATAGAGACTGCGTTATTCGCTGTCTCAAGGGCGTCCTTGTGGGCAGTGCGGTCTGGCGCGGTCGCCCTCCGGACGTCGTCGATGTTCTCGGCGAGGAGTCGCTTCAGGATGTCATCGCGGTGGTCGCGGTAGTGTTCGAACTCCTGGCGTTCGAACACGTCTTTCGCGATAGCAGCTATCTCGTCCGCGAGCTCACCTTCGGGCATGTAAGCAGAGTCGCCGCCGATGATCGCTCGTTACGGATAGGTGAGTTCGAAACGGTACCGTTATGACGTGGCTGCGACCTAGCGTTCAGCGGTTTCCGCCGTTGTCACCTTGCGGATGTCCGTCGCTGAGGCAGTCCGGTTGTCGACAAGCGTCATGGCCTCGTTCGTCTTGACGGAGGTCGGCGCTGCCGTCGTCGCCCGCGTCTCGGCGTACCTCGACGAGCACGAGAACCTACCCGACACCGGCGACGTCATCGGCGGCGTGTTCCGCCCGGCCGCCGACCCGGTCCGGCTGCGCGTGTCCGACCTGCGCGCGCTGCTCGACCAGGCGGGCACCGAGCGCTACCCGCACGCCGTCGGCATCTTCTGCGACCGCTGCAGCGACGAGTACCACGGCGACTACCTCGTGTCCGCGGCCGACGACCAGGCCACCCGGTTCTGCTACGCGCGCGAGCACCTGAACCGGCGGGGCTGGCGCTGCGGCCCCAAGCGCGACCTCTGCCCCCGCTGCTACGCGATCGAGCTCGCCAAGGCCGTGCACGGCGTCGCCGACGTCGAGTTCGGCCGCCGGATCCTCGACGCGGTCCGCGAACTGACCGGCGTCCCGCTGGAGGACGTCGCGTGGTGAACATTCTTTTCCGCCTCTACGGCGCGTATCTCCGCGCCCCGGACCGCCGCCGCGAGCCGCCGCCGCGAGCGCGCGGCCCGGACGCGTGAGATCCGCCGACTCGACCAGGAGAACTGACCATGGCCCTGCTGCCCGAGGTCGCCGCGACCCTCGCGTCGCTGCGGATGATCGAGCCGCCCGCCGAGCCGTCGGCGTCGGTGCCCGGCGGTCCGCCCCCGGTGCCGCTCGTCGACCCGCCGACCAAGTACGAGCCGGATCCGTCGAGCGGCGTGCTCGCGCCGCCGCGGGTCGAGTGGCCCTCGCGGCGGGCCCCCGCCGAGCACCGAGCCGCCAGCCGGGCCCGTGCTCGCCGTCGGCGACCAGGTGACCGTGACCGCGAGCGGCACCACGTTCGAGGCCACCGCGTCACGGCCGTGACGCCGAGCGGGGGAGGTGCCATCGAGCCGCCGCCGGTGACCGATCCCGCGCCGGTCGATCCGTCCGCGGAGTAGCCCGACTTGCCGTGAGTCGAACACGTGTTCTACGGTGGCGAGTGTCGGGGGGGGGGGGGGGGGGGCCCCCCCCCCCCCCCCCCCCCCCCCCCACCCAATATAAACACCCCCCCCACCCCCCCCCCCAACAGACGAGA
>NZ_JBSGJD010000381.1:0-6312 GCF_053605405.1 Amycolatopsis sp. NPDC003861 | reverse complement strand
CCACTCACGACCTCGGTAGCTGCTCAGCCGCCGTTGTACTGCTGGTAGGCCGGGGCCCGGAACGTCCGGGCGCCGGCGCCCGCGATCTTGTCGACCGCGCGCAGGAACTTCGGCCCCATCTTCGCGGTGGCCTGCCGGACCGGGTGCGTGGCCCCGAAGTCCTCCGGGCTCGCCTGGCCGTGCGCGAACATCGAGTAGGTCAGCACCGGCTTGCCCGCGGTGTCGAACATGATCCCGGCCTCGTTGCGGCCGTCGTTCAGCCAGCCCGCCTTCGTGGCGATCCTCGCCCGGTCGACGGACGACATCTCCCGCCGGATCCCGTCGGTGAACGCCACCTGCGACCGGAGGATGGACAGCAGGTAGTCCGTCGCCGCCGCGCTCAGCAACGTGCCCGCGACCAGCGCCTGCAACAGGTCGTGGGTCTCGCGCGGAGTGGTCTGGCCGAGGAAGTAGCGGTTCGGGTTGGCCACCGGCGTCACCTGGGTCTTGGGGAAGCCCTTGGCCACCAGGATCTGGTTGATCTCGGCCGCCGGGACGACGAGCCCCACCAGCCGGACGCACGTGTCGTCCGAAACCGTGAGGAACAGCGACAGGACGTGGCCCAGCGTGAACGCGCTCGGGTACGCCTTGTCCAGGATGATGATGCCGTCACCACCCGGCACGACGATGCTTTCCGGCACCTGGACCTGCTGGTCCAGGGTGAGCAGGCCGCGGTCGATCTTGTCCATCAAGGTGACCGCGACGGCCACCTTGTTGACGCTGTACGCCTCGACGACCTCGTCGGACGCCACGTCCACGGCCGCTTGGCCGGCCACGCTGATGTAGGAGTTCCAGGTGCCACCCGCCTCGGCGGCCGCGGCGTCGTAGACGCGCTTCACCTTCTGCCTGGCCCGGTCCGGTGTGGCCGGGCTGGCCTCGATGTCTGCCTCCTGCGCGGACGCGGGAGTGCCGGCCAGAATGCTTCCGGCGGCGACGGCGGTCCCCAAACCGAACGCCGCCCGCCTGTTGAGTCGATACCCCATCGCAAGATCCAACCACGGACGGACCAGCTCGCCCAGGCGTCGTGAGTGGTAAAGAGGGTTCTAACCCTCCTTAACACTCACGACCGCGCGCGCGACGCCCAAGTCCACGAGGTCCTGGGGCCGCAGGTGGAGCTGGTTGGCGATGTCCGGCACCTCTTCGGGCGGGCGCTTGAGGATCGCCGCCGCGGCTTCCGGGGACGTCACCGAGAAGTACGCGTCCGGCGCCACCCACGTCGAACCCGCCGCGGCGAAGGCCAGTGCGCCGCCCGAGCCGCCTTCGCCGATCACCAGGGTCGTCACCGGGACCGAGGCCGTCGCCACCGCGCGGAACAGTTCCGCGATCGCGCCACCCACGCCCGCCTGCTCGGCCGCCGCGTCGTTCGCCGCGCCCGGGGTGTCGACCAGCGTCAGCACCGGGATGCCCAGGCGGGACGCCAGCCGCACCAGCCGGGCCGCCGTCCGGAAGCCGGACGGCAACGTCGGCGTGCCGCACTGGGCCGCGTATGCGATCGTCCGGCCGTCGCGCCAGCCGAAGCCGCAGGCGACACCCGGGTCCGCGCCGCCGACGCGGTCGCCGCTGATGTCCTCCCGCCAGTCGAAGTAGGCGTCGAGGTATTCGGCCGCCCGGGCCCGCTCCGGCGAACGCGCCGCCTGGACCGCCTCCCACCCGGTCTCCGGCGGGGCCGCGGGCCGCAGCGCGGTGGGCGGCGGTGCCGCGGCCGAGGACCGCGCGGTCAGCAGCCGCAGCCACCGCTCCAGCGTCACGCCGAGGTCCTCCGGCGCCACGACGGCGTCCACCTGACCCCAGCCGAGGTGCGCCTCCGCGGTGTACGCCTCCGGCGAGCCCGGCGGGCGCACCCGCGAGCCCGCGAAGCCGACCTGCGCCTCCGGCAGCGCGAGGACGACGTCGGCGCCCGCACCGAGGGTCGCCCAGCCGCCGCCGGTCGTCGGGTCGCGCAGCACCGAGATCTGCGGGATGCCCACCGAGCGCGTCAGCGCCGACGCCCGCGCCACCCGCTGCAGCTGCATCAACGCGCGCATGCCCTGCTGCATGCGGCTGCCACCGGTCGCGATCAGCGACACCACCGGCAGCCGCACGTCCCGGGCGTGCGCGAACGCCGCCTCGATCCGGTCGCCCGTGCGCTGCCCCAGCGAGCCGCCGAGGAACCCGAATTCGAAGGCGATCAGGACGGCTTCGACGTCGCCGATCTTCGCCGTCCCGCAGACGACCGACTCCTTCTCGCCGGTGCGTTCTTCCGCCGCGGAACGCGCTTCCCGGTAGCCCGGCCAGCCGATCGGGCCGTCCGCGGGTTCCTCGCGCAGCGGCGTGGCGAACTCGGTGAAGCCGCATCCGATCGCGCCGACGACCTCGCGCGCCGGCAGCCTAGGCACCGAGGGCCCGCTTCATGACCTTGCCCATGTCGTTGCGCGGCAACGCATCCAGGTACCGGACCACCCGCGGGCGCTTGTGCGGCGCGAGCAGCTTGGCGACGTGGTCGGCGAGCTCCTCGGCCGCCGGCGGCTCGCCCGAGGGCACGATCCACGCGACGATCCGCTCGCCGAGGTCGTCGTCCGGCTCGCCGGTGACCGCCGCTTCGGCGACGCCGGGGTGTTCGAGCAGTGCGTTCTCGATCTCGCCCGCGCCGATCTTGTAGCCGCCGCTCTTGATCAAGTCGGTGGCCTTGCGCCCGACGATCTTCACGTACCCGTCGGCATCGCGCGTGGCCATGTCGCCGGTGCGGAACCAGCCGCCGTCGAACGCGGCCGCGGTCGCGTCCGGCCGGTTGAGGTACCCGGTGAACAGGTTCGGGCCGCGGACCTGGATCTCGCCGACCGTCTCGACGTCTTCGATCACTTCACCGGCGTCGCCGACCAGCCTGAGTTCGACGCCCCGCAGCGGCACGCCGACCGTGCCGGGCTTGCGTTCGCCGTCCGCGCGGACGCTGGTGTTCATCAGCGTCTCGGTCATCCCGTAGCGCTCGACGACCTGCTGGCCGGTCGCCGCGGTGATCCGCTGGTGGTCGTGCACCGGCAGCGCCGCGGATCCGGAAACCAGGAGCCGCGCTTTCCGGAGCGCTTCGGCCAGCGCGGCGTCGGAGCCGACCTCGCCGGCGATCCGGTGGTACATCGTCGGGACGCCGAACAGCATCGTGGCGCCGTTCGAGAGTTCGCGCGCGACGCCCTCGGTGGAGAACCGGCCGAGGTGGCGCACCGAGCCGCCGCGGCGCAGCGGGCCGAGGATGCCGAGGATCAGCCCGTGCACGTGGAAGAGGGGAAGCGCGTGCACGAGGACGTCGTCGGCCGTCCAGCCCCAGGCGTCCTCCAGGGCGTCCAACGTGGTCGCGAGCGCGCGCCGGGGGAGCACGACGCCCTTCGGCGGCCCGGTGGTGCCCGAGGTGTAGACGATCAGCGCGGGCGACTCGGCGTCCGGTTCGTCCGCGATCGGCGTTGTCCCGCCGGTCAGCGGGATGTCCTGCCGGGGCAGGGCGGCCAGGCCGGACGGCAGCTCGACGCCGGGTTCGGCCAGGACGAGCGCCGGCTCGCTGTCGGCGAGGATGTGGGCGAGCTCGCGTTCGCCGATCTTCGGGTTGAGCGGCACCGCCGGCACCCCGGCGAGCAGCGCGGCGACGACCGCGACGCTCGTGTGCAGGGTCGGCGTCGCCCACACCGCGACCCGGCCGTCGGGCAGGTCGCGGGCGAGACCGCCGGCGACGGCGGCGAGATCGTCGTAGGTCAGGGCGTGGTCGCCGAAGCGCAAGGCAACCTCGGCGGCACCGGCGACGAGCGTGGGGAACAACGGGTCGGGCACCGCGGGGACCTCCCAGTGTCGGACTCCAACCGCACGTTACCGTGCCGATCGGTCCCCTGCAGCAAGCAGGCGAAGGCGCTGGTCGTAGGCTGGGACACCGTGTTGGTACTGGCGATCGATACCTCGACCCCGGCGGTCACCGCGGGCGTCGTCGCGCTGGACGGCGGCTTGGTCGAGACGCGCGGTGACCGCGTCACGGTCGACCCCCGCGCCCACGGAGAGCTGATCACGCCGCACGCGCTGGCGGCCGCCGAAGCCGCGGGCGTGACCCTCAAGGACCTCGACGCGATCGTCTCCGGCGTCGGGCCGGGGCCGTTCACCGGCCTGCGGGCCGGCATGGCCACCGCCGCCGCGCTGGGCTACGCGCTCGGCATCCCGGTGTACCCGGTTTGCAGCCTGGACGCGCTGGCCGCCGACGTCCTGCCGGGGGACAACGCTTTCCTCGTGCTGACCGACGCCCGGCGCCGCGAGGTCTACTGGGCCGCCTACGACGCGCAGGGGCGCCGCACCGACGGCCCGCACGTCCAGCGCCCCGCCGACCTCGGCACGGACATCGGGGTGGCGGCCGGCGACGGCGCGCTGCTGTACGCGGACGCGCTCGGCGTCCGGCCGGTCGAGCCGCGCTTCCCGTCGCCCGCCGGGCTGGTGAAGGTCGCGCAGGCCGCGTTGCTGGCGAAGGAGCCGCCGGGCCCGCTGACGCCGTTGTACCTGCGACGTCCCGACGCCGCCGAGCCCGCGGCGCCGAAACGGGTGACCGCTCCGTGAGACTCGAGCCGCTGCGCCGCATGGACATCGCCCGGTGCGTGGAGATCGAGAAGATCCTGTTCCCCGGCGACGACCCGTGGAGCGCCCGCGCCTTCCACTCGGAGCTGGACGCGGGCAACTTCTACCTGGCCGCCCGCCCGGACGAGGGCGACGAGCTGCTCGGGTACGCCGGCCTGGCCGTCGTCGGGCGCCGCCGCGGCGAGTACGAGGCGACCGTGCACACCATCGGCGTCGCGCCCGAGTACCAGGGCCAGGGCATCGGCAAGGCGCTGCTGCAGGCGCTGCTGGCGCGGGCCGACGAGTTCGAGGCACCGGTGTTCCTCGAGGTCCGCACGGACAACACGACCGCGCTCGGCCTGTACGAGCGCCACGGCTTCGAACGGCTCGGCATCCGGAAGCGCTACTACCAGCCTTCCGGCGCCGACGCGTACACGATGGTCCGCCCGGCGCGGACGCGAGACGGGGTGGCGGGCTGATGGCACGCATCATCATGGGCATCGAGAGCTCGTGCGACGAGACCGGCGTCGGCCTGGTCCGCCTGCACGACGACGGCACGGTCGAGCTGCTGGCCGACGAGGTGGCCTCCAGCGTCGAGCAGCACGCGCGGTTCGGTGGTGTGGTGCCCGAGGTCGCCAGCCGCGCGCACCTGGAGGCGATGGTCCCGACGACCGAGCGCGCGTTCGCCACGGCCGGGCTGTCGATGTCCGATGTGGACGCGATCGCGGTGACGGCGGGGCCGGGCCTGGCGGGCGCGCTGCTGGTCGGCGTCTCGGCGGCGAAGGCGTACGCGACGGCGCTGGACGTGCCCCTGTACGGCGTCAACCACCTGGCCGGGCACATCGCGGTGGACACGTTGCAGCATGGGCCGTTGCCGACGCCGTGCCTGGCGTTGCTGGTTTCCGGCGGGCACACGCAGTTGTTGCGGGTCGACGACATCGCTTCGTCGATCACCGAGCTGGGGTCCACTGTGGACGACGCGGCGGGGGAGGCGTACGACAAGGTCGCACGGGTGCTGGGCCTGCCGTACCCGGGTGGGCCGCCGATCGACAAGGCGGCCAAGAACGGCGATCCGGCCGCGATCGCGTTCCCGCGCGGGATGACGGGTCCGCGGGATGCCGCGTTCGACTTTTCCTTCTCCGGTTTGAAGACCGCGGTGGCGCGGTGGGTCGAGGGTGCCGCGCGGCGGGGGGAGGAGATTCCGGTGGATGACGTCGCGGCGTCGTTCCAGGAGGCTGTCGCGGATGTGTTGACGGCCAAGGCGGTTCGTGCTGCGCAGGAGCAGGGGATCGACACCATGGTGATCTCCGGTGGCGTGGCGGCCAATTCGCGCCTTAAGGAGTTGGCGGCGGAGCGTTGTGCTGCTGCGGGGATTGAGCTGCGGGTTCCTCGGCCTCGGCTGTGTACGGACAACGGTGCGATGATTGCCGCTCTGGGGGCGCATGTCGTGGCTGGTAAGCGGCCGACTGCGCCTTTGGAGTTCAGTGCCAATCCGGCTTTGCCGATTAATGTGGTTTCGTTGTAGCTCCTGGGAGGTTGAGGGGTTACCCGGTGAGTGAGCCGGCTTTTCCCCGCCACCCCGAAGCCTTAATTGTGACTACGGCCGACGGCGCCGCGTCAAGGCTGCCAGCAGGCCGCCGAAGAGCAGCAGGAGAACGTTCGCGATCGACCGGGCCCCGACGACGATCCCGAGGTCGACGGCCGACCCGGTGAGATCGA
>NZ_JBSGJD010000380.1:0-6335 GCF_053605405.1 Amycolatopsis sp. NPDC003861 | reverse complement strand
CAGCTGGACCCGCCGCGGCGGCGAGGCCTCCAGGGAGGCGTAGCCCAGCCGCAGGACCGGAGCGGCGGTTTCGGTGCCGTGCGTGTCGAAGCCGGTGAGCGCCACGGACGTCAGCAGCGACGCGCCGGTGACGTCGTCGGCGTCGTAGCCGAGGGTCCACCGCCGCACCAGCGGCCGCGCCGAGGCGGGCACCCGCAGGTCGATCCGCGCGCACCGCAGCGCCGTCGTGACGAGGGTGCCGCCGCGGCCCCGGCGCAGCACGTCCGGCCGCGGCTCGTAGCTGAACTCCACTTCGTAGGGGCCGTAGGAGACGCGCGTGAGGTAGGCCTGGCCGCTGTGGTGCGCCCAGGCGAACGTCGCGGCGGTGCCGAAGGCGTCCTCGGTCCGGTCGAGGTACCAGGTCGAGCCGTCGCCCGGGCCGAGGAAGTGCCGGAGGCCCGATCGGGTGGTGAGCAGGAAGCCGTCGCCGCGGCGGACCAGCCGGCCCGCCGCGCCGGAGGACGCGTGGTCGTCCGCCGGCCCGACGTGCGGCAGGGGCACGGTGAACCCGCCGCCGAACGGGCCGTTCGCCGCACCGGTCGTGTACCGCAGGGCGAGCGCGGGCGCGCTGCCGCCGGGACCGGGCGGCAGGTCGAGCGGCACCGTGAAGCAGCCGCCGCCGGTCGCCGGTTCCGGTGTGAAGGCGGCTTCGTGCGTGCTCGACCGGAGCACAACCATGGTCATCTCCCCGCATGGATCCGTGACTGTGGAGGGCCAAGTGGGTGAGCCGGGGGCGCCAGATACGTCGTCACCCGTTTGCCGCGGCCGTTATGCATTCGTGACGTCGGTGTCGTATCCCGGGTGCGGCCCGCGGGTCTTTCCCGGGTGCCGTTGGTGATCAGTGGCGGGGGCAGAGGCAGCAGGAGGGTGGACCCGATGGTCGTCAGGTTCGTGCGGGACGAGACCGCGGAAGCAGCGACGGAGGACGCAAGGACGCTCAACGAACTCCCGGCCCCGCCGAGGCAGGTGCTGGACCGGCACGGCGCCCGCGTGCTCGACCCGGCGACGGCGGTCGTCGCGGCCGGGCAGCCGGCCCCGCGCACCACCGTGTACCGGCCGGGCGTGTTCCTGTTGCCCCAGCGGTACCTGCGCGACCAGGAGACGTTGCCGGCGATCAACCGCGTGCTCGACCGCATCGGCCTCTACGCCGCCCCGGCCGACCGCGGCGGCGACGCCAAGGAGCTCGCCCGCGTCCGGCAGCTCGACGACGTGCCCGTCCGCGCCCTGCTGCACGTGCGCGAAGACGCCGATCCGGTCGTCGTCGACTGCTGGAAGGCGCTCCAGCTGCTGCGGTCCGCCGCTTCGGGCGAGCGGCCGGAACTGGATCCGGACGTGGTCCGGGAGATGTCCGTCGAGCACCTGATGTTCACGACGCCGGTGTTCGGCGGGGTGCCGTGGGAGACCAGCGGCCTCGGCGGCACGCCCTGGGAGACCAGCGGGTTCGGCGCGGGCAGCTCGTACGGGCGCACCCACGGCGCCAACCGGATCCCGGTGACGCTGGCCGCCGCCCCGCCGTACCGCAGCCCGAAGCCCGCCCACCGGCGGCCGGTGATCGCCGTGCTCGACACCGGCATCGGCCCGCACCCGTGGTTCGGGCTGGCCGACCGCTCCGGCCCGCCGCCCGCCGGTTCCGGGCTCGCCGTCGCCCCGGACATCCAGGCCGCCATCCTGCAGGCGGAGCTCGGCTCCGGCACGACCGTGCCCACCCAGCTGCTCCACGACTACTGGGACGCGCCGACGACCGGCCAGCCGCTGATCGGGGACATCGACACCGACACCGGGCACGGCCTGTTCATCGCCGGCATCGTCCGGCAGGCCTGCCCGGAAGCCGACACGCTCGCCATCCGCCTGGTGCACAGCGACGGCGTGGCGTACGAAGCCGACGTGCTGCTCGCGCTGCACCTGCTCGCCGACCGCGTCCGCAACGCGCAGGCGAACAACCGCCCGCAGGACATGGTGGACGTCGTCTCGATCTCGATGGGTTACTACGTCGAAGACCCGGCGGACGTTGCCTTCACCGGCCAGTTCGGTTCGGTGATCGCGGAGCTGCTCGGCCTCGGCGTGCTGGTCGTCGCGGCCGCGGGCAACGACGCCACGACGCGCCGGTTCTACCCGGCCGCCTTCGCCGACCAGCCGCTCGGCGGCGGCAGCGGCCCGCAGGTGATCAGCGTCGGGGCGCTCAACCCCGACGTCGCCACCAGCAAGGCGCTGTTCTCCAACGAAGGCCCGTGGGTGCACTGCTGGGCGACCGGCGCCGGCGTCGTCAGCACGTACCCGACCGACGTCCGCGGCACCGCGGCCGCCGACCACGAGGTGCCGGGCTTCGGCCGCAACTCCTTCGACCCCGACGACTACAGCGCCGGCTTCGCGGTCTGGGACGGGACGTCGTTCGCGGCGCCGCTCGCCGCCGCCGAGCTCGGCAAGGCCCTGCTGCAGTCCGGGGACCTGGCCACGGTCGACCGGGAAACCGTCGTCAAGCGCGCCTGGGCCGCGCTGGGCTCGCTGTGAACGTGGCCAAGACCGACCACGCTCGCGTGGCAACCCTGTTCGACGCCGCGCGGGAGGGCGACCGCGCGGCGCTGGACGAGCTGGTTTCCCTGCTCACGCCGTTGCTCTGGCAGGTGGCGCGCGACCAGGGACTCGACGCCGATCAAGCGGCCGACGTCGTGCAGACGACGTGGCTGCGGCTGCTCGGTTCGTTCGCGGAGATCCGCTCGCCGGTCGCGCTGACCGGCTGGCTGATCACCGTCACCAAGCGGGAGGCCTGGCGCACGGGGGAAAAGCGCCAGGTCGAGCGGCCGCTGCCGGAACTCCCGGAGCGGCTGGCCGAAGCTTCGCCGGCACCCGAGGAGGGGGTGCTGCGCGAGGACCAGCGCGTGCGCTTGTGGCGCGCGGTGGACACCTTGCCCGAACGCTGCCGCAGCCTGCTGCGGATCGTGGCGTTCGTGCACCGGCCGGACTACGCCGAAGTCGGCGCCCGGCTGGGCATGCCGAGGGGGAGTATCGGCCCGACCAGGGGACGCTGCCTCGCGCGCCTGCGCGAGCAGCTACTCGCCAACGGCGAAGGAGATTGGCTGTGACGACCGTCGAACCACCAGGCGCGAACGAGCCCTTGGACGAGCTCGACTTCCGGCTGCTGGCCGGCGTGCGCGAGCTGTGGGAAGACGCCGACCCGATGCCTCCCACGCTGGTGGAGCAGATCCGCTTCGCGATCCAGCTGGAGGACGTCGACCTGGAGGTGATGCGCATCCGGGAGCAGGAGGCCGCCGCCGCGGGCGCGCGCAGTGCCGCCGAGCAGGGCAGGCTCATCACGTTCGACAGCGAAAGCTTGACGATCATGGTGAACGTGAGCCCGGAGCCGGGGGGAACGATCCGCCTGGACGGGTGGCTCACGCCCCCGGCCGGGCACCCGATCGAGGTCCGCACGAGTTCGGGTCCGCTGACCACGACGTCGGACGCGGAGGGCCGGTTCGCGGTGAGCGGGGTGCCGCACGGGATGGTCCAGGTACTGGTGCGCACGGTGGGCCGGTCGAGGACGGTGAGCACACCGGCGGTCGAGCTGTAGCTTTCGACGGTTTCGAAGCTGCCTGATACCTCTGACTCGGAGGTACGATCCGGGGCGTCCTTCCCCGGCCGAAAGGGCAGCCCGTGGTCGCGTCGCCGAGGGTCGAAGACCGGGTCCGCGACCTGCACCGCCGGGCGGTCGCGGCGACCAACAACGGCCAGCCGGTGGTCGGCGGCCGGCTGATCCGGTCCGCCGCGCGGCTGCTCGGCCTGCCCGCCACCGAACCTCCGAACGGGTGGCCCGCCTGGCCCGACCTCGCCACGCGCGTCCTCGGCACCTACGCCGCCGTCGAAACCGCGCTCGGCAACAGCGCCCGCGGGCTCGCGCTGCTCGACGAGGCCGACGTCCTCGTGTCCGACGCCGGGCGCGGGATCCTGCGCCAGCAACGGGGTCTCGTGCTCATCCTGATCGGCCGGATGGACGAAGCCCTCACCTGCTTCGACGAGGCCATCCCGCTGCTGCGGCAGGCCGGCGAGTTCGTCGTGCTCGCCCGGACGCTGCTCAACCGCGCGATGCTGCACCAGTACGCCGGGCGCGTCCGGCTCGCGCTCGCCGACCTCGACCAGTGCGAGCAGATCGGGGCGACCCAGCCCGGAGAAGACGGCCTGGCCCGGATCTTCGCCAAGGCCGCGCACGGCCGCGGCCAGGCGCGGGTGCTCACCGGCGACATCCCGGGCGCGCTGCGCGACTTCGACGCGGCGAGCGGCTTCTACGCCGACCAGAGCGTCGGGATGCTGCCGGTGCTGGCCGTCGACAAGGCGCGGGCGCTGCTGGCCGCCGGGCTGCCGCACGAAGCCGCCGCCGAACTGGACGCGGCGCTCGAGCAGTTCCCGCGGCTGCGGATGAACCAGGAACACGCCGAGGCCGAGCTGACCAGGGCACTGGCCGCGCTGGCGAGCGGCGACCCGGGGGCCGCGCGCAGCTGGGCCGGGCGGGCCGAACGCCGGTTTCGCCGTCGTGGCAACGAAACCTGGGCGGCGGTGGCGCACCTGACCGTGCTGCGCGCGGACTTCGCGGCCGGACGCCGGATCGCCCGCGTGTCCGCCGAGGCGACCGCGCTGGCGGACCGGCTCACCGGGCTGGGCCTGCGCAACGACGCCGAAATCGCGGCCCTGCTGGCGGCCCGGGCCCGGATCGCGCTCGGCGACCTCGACGGCGCCCGCGCCGGCATCGCCCCGCGCGACCGCCGGACCGCGCCGCTGGAAAACCGCCTGGTCCGGCGGCTCGCGCTGGCCGAACTCGGGGCGGCGAGCGGCCACCGGCGCGTCACCTTCGCGAACGCGCGGGCCGGGCTGACCCAGCTGCAGCGGCACCGCAGCCGGTTCGGCAGCGTCGACCTGCAGACCGGGACAACGTCGCTGGGCAAGGAACTCGCCGACGCGGGGCTCGCCGCCGCGCTCGCCCAGCGCTCGCCGGGGGTGGTGTTCCGCTGGCTCGACCGCTCGCGCGCGCAGGCGTTCCGGTTCCGGCCGGTGCGCCCGCCGGCCCACCCGGAGACCGTCGACGCCGTCGCCGAGCTGCGGTTCCTGTCGATGCAGATCCGCGCGGGCGAGCTGGCCGGGAAGCCGGACGCCCAGGCCGTGAAGCGGTGTGCCGCGCTGGAACGGGAAATCCGCGCCAAGGGCTGGCAGGCCGAGGGCGTCGACGCCGACCACGCCGAGGCGAAACTGCGTGAAATCGGCGACGAGCTCGCGGCGACCGGCAGCGCGATGGTCTGCTTCCTCGCCGACCGCGGGGCGTTGTGCGCGCAGGTGATCGCGAACCACCGGGTGGCGCTGGTCGAGCTCGGCCCGGCGGCGGCGGTCGCGGAGCCGGTCGCGCGGCTGCACAGCGACCTCGACGCGTTGTGCGGGCGCCAGCTGCCGCCGCAGCTGGACCGGGTCATCCGCCGTTCGGTGCGGACGCAGGTCACCGCGCTGGACGCGATCCTGCTGGCGCCGCTGGCGCCCCGGCTCGGCGACCTCGACGTCGTCGTCGTGCCGACCGGCGCGCTGTCGGCGATCCCGTGGGGGCTGCTGCCGACGCTGCACGGCCGCCCGGTGACGGTCACGCCGTCGTCGTCGGCCTGGTTCGACGCCGGCCGCCGGTCCGGCCGGGCGACCGGTGCACCGCTGCTCGTCGCGGGGTCCGACCTGACCCACGCCGAAGCCGAAGTCGCCCGCCTGGCCCCGCTGTACCCGGACGCCGAGGTGCTGACCGGCCCGGACGCGACGGTCGCGGCGACGCTCAAGGCGTTCGACGGCTGCCGCCTGGCCCACTTCGCCGCGCACGGCCACCACGAGCAGGAGAACGTGCTGTTTTCCCGGCTCAACCTGGCCGACGGGCCCCTGATGGCCTACGACGTCCAGCAGCTGGCGACGGCCCCGGAGCAGGTGGTGCTGTCCTCGTGCGACGTCGGCCAGACGGTGGTGCGGGCGGGCGACGAAGTCCTCGGCTTCACGGCAGCGCTGCTCTACGGCGGCAGCCGCACGGTGGTCTCGAGCGTGGCCCGGGTCGACGACCGCACGGCGGGCGGCGTGATGCTGGCGTTCCACAAGGCACTGGCGGCGGGCACACCCCCGGCGCGCGCCTTGGCGGACGCGGCGCAGACGGAACCGCTGATGCCGTTCGTCTGCTTCGGCCGCAGCTGACCAGCCCAAACGCCCCAATGTGGCGTTCGGTGCGTCAGATGCACCCAATGTGGCGTTCGGTGCGTCTGACGCAACCAACGCCACATTGGGGAGATCGGAAG
>NZ_JBSGJD010000379.1:0-6420 GCF_053605405.1 Amycolatopsis sp. NPDC003861 | reverse complement strand
GTTGCGTTCAACGCACCGAACGCCACATTGGGTGCATCTGACGCACCGAACGCCACATTGGGGCGCTTCAGGCGATCGGTGGGTGGGCCGGCAGGGGTGACTTGAACTCGACCCACATCGCGTCCGTCAGCGCCTCGACGTGGTGAGTTGCCCCGCGTGGGTGTACGACCGAATCGCCCGGCTCGAGGACGGCCTCCACGCCCTCCACCGCGCCCCGCAGGCGGCCCGACAGGACGTAGACGATCGAGTCGTGGTCGTGCGCGTGTGGTGGCGAGGCCACGCCCGCCGGGTAGTGGATCAAGTAGGCCAGGCCGGTCGCCGCTCGCTCCAGCAGCCGGAAGCGGCCCTCGCCGCCCAGCAAGGGCAAGCCCTCCACCGTGACCAGCGGCTGCCACACCTGCTCTTCCATCCGCCCATCATGACCCAGCGCAGCTGAGAGTCCACACTGGACCGGCTTAGGTAAGGCATGTGTTATTTAGGCGGACCTGACAAAAAAGGCAGGTCTCGCCACGATTCCACGTTCGTGTTTCACTGTTCTCGTGACCGAAACGATCGACGGTGACGCCGTGGAGCACACGCACGAACCACACCAGGGCGTGGGCGGGAAACTGAACTGGCTGCGGGCCGGGGTGCTCGGGGCGAACGACGGCATCGTGTCCGTCGCCGGCATCGTCGTCGGCGTGGCCGGGGCGACCACGGAAAGCACGACGATCCTCACCGCCGGAATCGCCGGGCTCGTCGCCGGCGCCTTTTCCATGGCCGGCGGGGAATACGTTTCCGTCAGCACCCAGCGCGACACCGAACAGGCGCTGCTCCGGCTCGAAAAGCAGGAACTGAAGACGATGCCGGAGGCCGAGGAGCGCGAGCTCGCCGAGATCTACCAGGAAAAGGGGCTCTCGCCGGACCTCGCGAGCCAGGTCGCCCGCGAACTGACCGAAAAGGACGCCCTGCAGGCGCACGCGGAAGCCGAGCTCGGTATCGACCCGGACAACCTGACCAGCCCGTGGCAGGCCGCGTGGGCGTCGCTGCTCGCCTTCTCCATCGGTGCGCTGCTGCCGATCCTGTCCATCGCCTGGGCCGGCGTCTCCCTGCGGGTGTGGGCGTGCGCGGCCGCGGTCGTCGTCGGCCTGACGCTGACGGGGTACGTCAGCGCCAGGCTCGGCGACGCGAACGTGGGGCGCGCGATCGTCCGCAACGTCGGCGTCGGCGCCCTCACCATGGTCGTGACCTACTTCGTCGGCGTCGTCTTCGGGGTCACCGTGGGCTAGTGCACGCCCTTCATCAGCTTGCGGATGAACGGGATGCCCAGGAACAGCAGCAGGCCGACCCCGATGGCGACCAAGCCGACCGTGCTGAAGTACGGCGCTTCGTCGTCGACCGAGTAGTACTCGGCCAGTTTGCCGGACATCGCCGTGCCGAACGAGATCGACAGGAAGTTCAGCGCCACCATCTGCGTCCGGAACGCTTCCGGCGCGAGCTTCGTCGACAGCGACAGCCCCACCGGGGACAGGCACAGCTCGGCGATCGTGAACACGAACAGGATGCCGACCATCGCGAGGATCGGGCTCGCGTTCTTGCCGCTGCCCACCATCGGCAGGAACAGCAGGAACGCGGCGCCCATCAGCACCGTGCCGAGGACGAACTTCATCGGCGTCGACGGCTGCCGCTCGCCGAGCTTCGTCCACAGCGCCGCCAGCATCGGGGCGAAGACGATGATGAACACCGGGTTGATCGAGTTGACCCAGGACACCGGCATCACCCAGCCGAACAGGTCCCGGTCCAGCCGCTGGTCGGTGTAGGCCGCGACGACCGTGAACTGCTGCTGGTACAGCGAGAAGAACACCGCGCTGGCGATGAACATCGGGATGAAGGAGAACACCCGGCTGCGCTCGACGGCGGTGATCTTGCCGCTGGTCAGGATGACCAGGAAGTAGATCACCGAGATCACGCCGACCACCCACACGACGACGTCGGCGAGGTTGTTCGGGTTGACGACACCGGTCACGACCAGCGTGACCACCGCGGCCACCAGCAGGACGGCGGCACCGATGGCCAGCGCGCGCTGCGACGACGGCAGCGGGTTCGGCACCTCTTTCGCCTTGTCGCCGAGGTTCTTGCGGCCGAACGTGTACTGCGTCAGGCCGAGCGCCATGCCGATCGCGGCGAGGCCGAACCCGAGGTGGAAGCCGACCTCCGTCTGCGCCAGGCCGGTCAGCAGCGGGCCGACGAAGCCACCGAGGTTGACGCCCATGTAGAAGATCGTGAAGCCCGCGTCGCGCCGTTCGTCGCCTTCGGCGTAGAGCGTGCCGACGATCGCCGTCGCGTTGGACTTCAGCCCGCCGCTGCCGACCGCGACGCACACGAGGCCGACGCCGATGCCGGCCAGGCCCGGCAGCAGCGCCAGGCTGATGTGCCCGATCATGATCAGCACGGCGCTGT
Organism: Amycolatopsis sp. NPDC003861; assembly: GCF_053605405.1. Lineage (NCBI taxonomy): Bacteria > Bacillati > Actinomycetota > Actinomycetes > Pseudonocardiales > Pseudonocardiaceae > Amycolatopsis > Amycolatopsis sp. NPDC003861. The sequence continues at coordinate 3,981 of NZ_JBSGJD010000379.1, read as the reverse complement.
AGAACAGCGTCCGCTCGGAGCCGAGGAGGCGGTCGGCCACCCACGCGCCGATGACGGCCGAGAGGTACACCAGGCCGCCGTACGCGCCGACGATGCCGAGCGCGGACTCCTGCGCGAGGCCCAGCCCGCCCTGCTCGACCTGGTAGTAGAGGTAGATCGGCAGGATGCCGAGCATCCCGTAGTAGGAGAACCGCTCCCACATCTCGACGCCGAAGAGGTTCGCCAGTCCTCGTGGGTGCCCGAAGAACCTCGTGTCCTGCTGGACCTCGGTTGAGGTGCTCACAACTCGTCTTCCTTTGTCTAGGGACTTCGTTGTCGTTTCGCATGCTAAGAGTCCAGCTGGTTACCCACCACCGGCACCCCGTGTGACAGCGGTCATGACAATGGGTGACAAAGGGCTGGTAAAATCGGACCACGGTGCGCCGGGAAGCCTGGTCGGCAACAGTGATCAGCGACCCCTGGAGCCGCCCCGATGACCCGCCCGTTCAGCGAATTCGCCCGATACCTGCGCACGGAGACGACCGGCGGGCTCATCCTGCTCGGCGCGACGGCGGTCGCGCTGCTCTGGGCCAACTCGCCGCTGCGGGACAGCTATCACGCGCTGCGGGAGTTCCGGCTCGGTCCGGAATTCCTGCACCTGGACCTGACGATCGGCGACTGGGCGAAGGACGGCCTGCTCGCCCTGTTCTTCTTCGTCGCCGGGCTGGAACTCAAGCGCGAGCTCGTCATCGGCGAGCTGTCCCGGTTCAAGCAGGCGATCCTGCCGGTCGTCGCCGCGCTCGGCGGCATGATCGTGCCCGCGCTCGTCGCCCTCTCCGTGGGCTGGGGGACGCCGGGCATCGAACGGGCCTGGGCGATCCCGGTCGCCACGGACATCGCGTTCGCGCTCGGCGTGCTCGCGCTGACGGCGTCGAACCTGCCGTCGAGCGCGCGGGTCTTCCTGCTGTCCCTGGCCGTGGTGGACGACCTCGGCGCGATCATCGTCATCGCCGTGCTGTTCACGACGGGCTTCGACCTGGTCGCCGTGGCCGTGGCCGTTGTCGCGCTCGCCCTCTACGCGTTCCTGCAGCACCGCCGCGTCCGGACACCGTGGCTGTACGTCCCGCTGGCGCTGATCACCTGGGTCGCGGTGCACTCGGCGGGCATCCACGCCACCATCGCCGGCGTCGCGCTGGGCCTGCTCACCCGCGTCCGCGCCGACGAGGGCGAGGCCGAAGCCCCCGCGCTGCGCCTGGAACACCGGCTCCAGCCGTGGTCGGCGGCCGTCGCCGTACCGGTGTTCGCGCTGTTCGCGGCCGGGATCTCGGTCAACGCCGACGCGCTCGGCGCGGTGTTCACCACGGCGTTGCCGCTCGCGGTGCTCGCCGGGCTGCTCGGGGGCAAGGTCGTCGGCATCCTCGGGGCCAGCCTGCTCGCCGTGAAGCTGCGGCTGGCGGAGAAGCCGCACGGGATGGGCTGGTGGGACATCGCCGCGTTGTCCGTGCTCGGCGGGGTCGGGTTCACGGTGAGCCTGCTGATCGCGGAGCTCGCGTTGCCGGGTGAGACGAGCGAGCTGGCGAAGGCGGCGGTGCTGATCGCGTCGGCGGCAGCGTCCCTGCTGGCGGCGGCCTTGCTACTCCGTCGTAGCAAGGTTCATGCGCGAATCTCCGACACACTGTGAGTCCGCCGCGCCCGGTTTCGGGACACATGGCACGATGACCCGGTGAGCAGCCCCAAACACGAACGCACCCCCGACGGCGTGGGGGCCGTGCCTTACCTCCCGCTGTCCTCCGCCTCCGACGTCCCCGGCGACCAGTCGATCGGCCGGCTGGTCGGCGACGCGACCCAGCACATCTCCACCCTGGTCAGGGCCGAGATGGAGCTGGCGAAGTCCGAGCTGGTCGGCGAGGTGAAGAAGGGCCTCAAGGGGGCCGTCTTCTTCCTGATCGCGCTGACGGTCTTCCTGTACAGCACGTTCTTCCTGTTCTTCTTCGCGGCCGAGGGGCTGGCCGAGTGGGTGCGGTACCGCTGGATCGCGTTCGGCATCGTGTTCGTCCTGATGCTGCTCGTCGCGGGCGCGGCCGGCTTCCTGGGCTACCGCAAGGTGAAGAAGTTCAAGGCACCGGAGCGGACCATCGCCAGCGTCAAGGAGACCGCCGCCGCGCTCAAGCCGCAGCGCGCGCCCGAAGCCGGCGTGACCACGCGCGACTGAGTCGTTGCACGCGTCCCCCGACCCGTCGATCGTCCGGCTCGACGGCCCGTGGGTCCACCGCGACGTGTCCGCGAACGGCATCCGCCTGCACGTCGCCGAACTCGGGGACGGGCCGGTCGTGGTGCTGCTGCACGGGTTCGCCGAGTTCTGGTGGACCTGGCACCACCAGCTGAGCGCCCTGGCCGACGCCGGGTTCCGCGCGGTCGCCGTCGACCTGCGCGGCTACGGCGACTCGGACAAGCCACCCCGCGGCTACGACGCCTGGACGCTGGCCGGTGACGTCGGCGGCCTGATCAAGTCGCTCGGGGCGCGCCGCGCCCACCTCGTCGGGCACGCCTGGGGCGGCATGCTCGCCTGGACGGTCGCGGCACTGCACCCGCGGCTGGTGTCCTCGGTGACGGCGATCGGCGCGGCCCACCCGCTCGCCCTGCGCTCGGGCGCGGCCCGGCCGTGGCGCGGCCAGGGCCGGGCGGCCGGGCACCTCTTTCGCTTCCAGGTGCCGATGGCGCCGGAGAAGTGGCTGGTGAAGGACGACGCCCAGGCCGTCGAGGACCTGTTCGGCGGCTGGGCCGGCCGCCGCTGGCGGTCCACTTCGGACTTCACCGGCAGCGTCGAGGCGTTCCGGCAGGCGATGCTCGTGCCCGGGGTCGCGCACAGCGCGCTCGAGTACTACCGGTGGGCCTTCCGCGCCCAGTTCCGCGGCGAAGGCCGCCGGTTCACCGACGCGGTCGGCACCCGGATCGCGGCCCCGACGCTGCAGCTGCACGGCGCCGACGACACCTGCATCCTCCCCGAAACGGCGACGTCGTCGACGCGCTGGGCGGGCCCGCACGCCGAGCCGGAGATCTGGCCGGACGTCGGGCACTTCCCCCACCTCGAGGTGCCGGATCGCACATCGGCGGCCCTGGCGGACTTCCTCAAGCGAGACTGATGGCGTTCTTCGCCCGCTCCACCGACTCCTCCGACGCCGGCCCTTCGAGGTTCTCCGTGGCCAGGGCCTGGTTCACCGCGACGAACGGCCGCATCCGCCGTTCGTAAGCCGCGAAGGCCTCTTCGCGAGGAGCCCGGCCGAGTTCCTGCGCGAGGACGTACGCGCCGACCAGTGCGAGGCTCGTCCCCTGCCCGGACAGCGCCGACGCGCAATATCCGGCGTCGCCGAGCAGCACGACCCGGCCCGAAGACCAGCGGTCGAGGTGGATCTGGGCCATGGCGTCGAAGTAGAAGACGTCCGCCGCCGCCATCGCTTCGAGGAGCTTCGGCACCTCCCAGCCGACCCCGCCGAGACGCTCGGCGACCAGCCGCTTCTGCTCCGGAACGGCCATGCGTGGCAGCGGTTCCGAGCCGAAGCCGAGGGTCACCCGGAGTTCGGTGTTCTCCCGCACCGGGTAGACCACGCCTCCGGTGTGCTCGTGCCGGAACCAGATCTGCCAGTCCTCGAGACCGAGGAAGTTGGCCGTCGGGAAGATCGCCAGGTACTGCCCGAGGTGCCGGGTGAAGTCCGCTTCCGGGCCGAACGCGAGCCGCCGCACCGCCGAGTGCAGGCCGTCCGCCCCGACGACCAGGTCGAACGTCCGGAAACCGCCGCGCTCGAACTCGACGCGCACGCCGTGCGCCTCCTCGGTGAGGGCGGTGATCGAGTCGCCGAAGACGTACTCGACGCCGGGCGGTAGCAAGCGCCCCAATGTGGCGTTGGTTGCGTCCAGCGCACCCAATGTGGCGTTCGGTGCGTTGGACGCACCCAACGCCCCAATTGGTGGGTCCCGCCGCACCGCGACCCCGTCGTCGTGATC
>NZ_JBSGJD010000378.1:0-6446 GCF_053605405.1 Amycolatopsis sp. NPDC003861 | reverse complement strand
GTAGACGGGGGCGACGAGCCCTGTTTTCTGATCGGTGCGGGCTTGGCGCATGTACTGGGGCAGCAGCAGGTCGCGATGCACGCACAGCACGGCCAGCATGGGGGCGGGCGGGACCCGCGGAGAGTGCACCACTACCACCGCCATGGTCACAGGTGCTGGCGGAGTAGACCTTGCGGACGGCGACCGCTGGGCCGTAGACCCGCAGCCAGCAGTACAGGTAGGAGATGACGGTTAGGGCGATGACCAGCGGCAACGGCACCAGCAGGCGCGCTTTGGTGTACTGGCACTCGATGGCCCGGGTGAGTTGCCGTCGGCCCACGACAGCCGCCACGTCACGGCCCTCAGATCGGCGATCAATTTGCCGGCGCATTCACGACACCGTTTGCAGAAATCGGCTGAAGAGGAGCGTGCTTTTATGTGAAATCGAAGGCGCCGAGGTCCGTGTGGACCGTGGCCATCGATCAAGTCTGGTTCCGGCAACGTGATCGAAGACGGTTATGACCGCCCGGCCCTGATGTGACGGACCGAGCTGCTGCGCGGCGTCCTCGTCGGCGCGTTGGCCGTCTGGGTACTCGAGGCCACCCCGCGCTGTGGACGCTGACCATCACCGCCGTCCTGCTGGGCAGCGCCGGTACCGTCTTCGACAACGCTTCAACAGCTCGATGTCGGCGAATTCGGCCTCGACGCTGAAGTGCTGCTCCTTGCGTCGCGGTATAACGGGAGGGGGCACCGCCGGCTGGGATCAGCCACTGCGCGATAGCCGCGTTGAGGCTGCCGGTGACCGGGTCTTCCTCCCACCGCGTGCCCTCGTCGGTGAACGCCCGGACCTCGAACTGAGCGTCACTTCCCGCTGGGTGCGGCCCGACGACGCCGACGGCGGAGAATCCGCTCAAACGTCCGTAGTCGGGGCGATCGCGAGGACAGCTTCCGCGGAAGCGAGCAGGACGACAACCCATCCGGGGCCGTTGTCGGCCCATCGGGCCGCCTTGATCTGTTCCGGTTCGATGCGCAGCCCGGCGGCGCGTCGCGCAGCAGCGGCGGCGCGGCGAACCACAAGAGGTCGACGTCGGAGCGGATGCGGACTTGACCGGCGCCGCATTCCTGCTCGATCCGGCCGGCTCGCCTGGGGGTGTTGCCGGCCGCCAGCCAGGCGCGCGCCGCTCCCAGGGTGGCGTGGCCGGCGAAGGGCAGTTCACGACTTATGGTGAAGATCCGGAGGCGGTAGTCGGCCGAGGCGTGCGACGGCGTGAGGAGGAACGTGGTTTCGGCCAGGTTGGTCCACCGCGCGATGGCCGCCATGTCGGTGGTGCTCAGGTCGTCGGCGTCAGTACGGCGCCGGGTGCTCCGACTGGGCGGGGGCGCGTCCGGCGACGCGGGAGCCGGGTGCGGTGGTGAAGCGCAGTTCGACGTGGGTGGGCAGGTCGTCGAGGTCCAGGGCCTGGCACAGCCGGGGCACCCCCTCGTCGCGGATGCGGTCGCGGATCTCGGCGGGGTCGCCGTCCTGCTCGACCGAGACGACCACGAGCAGCTCCGGGTGCTCGCGGGAGCCGGTGAGGGACGCCGTCGCGGTGCGCACGCCCGAGTAACCGCGCACTTCTTCGGTGAACGGGGCGACGGCCGTGGTGGTGGCCAGGTCCGTGGTGCCCGTGTCGGTTTCGAAGTGCCAGGTGCGGTTGCCGGGTTTGCGGATCAGCTGGGCGGCCAGCCAGCGCAGCCCGGCCAGCGCGACGACGATCCCGGCGGCCGCGGCCACGTACCACGCCCAAGTCGGCGGCAGCTCGGTGCCTGGCACGATCGGCCGGTCCGCGCCGAGCGCCGGCAGCCAGTGGAAGCGGATCGCGGCCGGGACCGCGCCGGCGGCGAGCAAGAGCAGCCCGAGGATGGCGAGCAGGGTGCGGTTGAGTCCGGCGGGACGGTTCACGACGTGCTCCTCACTGCGCGGAGATGGACCTTGACCTCGGGGCGGCGGACCGGATCGATCCGGTCCAGCCGCTCCGCGACGGCGACGCGGACCGCGTCGGCGATCCCGTCGGGGCGGGTGCGGCGGGTCCGCACCCGGACGCGGACGCTGCGCCGCCGGACCTTCAGCCGCACTTTCTCCACGCCGTCGACCTGTGCCGCGGCCGTCCGGAGGGTGGAGCCGAGGCTGTGGCGCGAGGCCCCCGAGTCGAGGTCGCCGCGCAGGGGGAGCACGGTGAGCTTGCCCGGCAACACCGCTGCGAGCACCAGGACCGAGCCGAGCAGGGCGACGACGCCGCCGGTGATGACGACGGGCAGGTCGGCCCAGCGGAGGTCGTGCAGCCGCCGTGCGGTCGCGCCGTAGTCCAGCCACGGGCGCTCGCCGAGGATCGTCTGGATGGCCACGATCGCGGCGAGCGTGCCGGCCGCGGCCAGGACGAGTGCGGTCAGCGCGGCTGGGGTGCTGCGGCGTGGGCGGCGTTTCACGAGACCCTCCTCGAGGACGTGGCCGGTGGGTGCAGGGCGGTGACGGTGATGTCGACCCGCTCGACGTCGAGCCCGGTCAGTTCGCTCACCCGTTCGCGCAGGTGGGCCCGGGCGTGGTCGGTGGTGCGGGCGACCGAGGCCGGGTAGCCGATGGACAGCCGGGTGGCCAGCCGCACCCGGTCGTGGTCGACCTCGGCGTCGACCTTCACCGAGCGGTCGGCGTCTTCGCCGCCGAGCGCGACCCCCAGCACGCGCCCGGCGGCGCCGCCGACGCCGTCGATTTCGCGGGCGGCGTGCGCGGCGATCCGTTCGACCGCGTGGCCGGAGATGACCAGTTCTCCCCGCTCTTCGGCGGGCACCGTCGTCGTCATGGCTCAGCCCCGGTCTCGGCCGAACAGCTGGGCAAGGTCGATCGCGCCGTCGAGGTGGCGGCCGATCAGGAAGCCGATCGCGCCGAGCACGAGGACGGCCAGGAACGCGCCGAAGCCGCCGAAGGCGAGGGCGAGGCCTAGGACGAGACCGGTCAGCAACCCGGTCCTGGTGGCATTCATGGGTACCTCCGTCAAGTAGTGGTGGGTGCGGCGACGTCGCCGATGAACACGCGCACGGGCCGGTCGAGCGGGCCGATCGCGACCCGGACCGCGGCCGCCGCCGCGGCGGCGGTGGCCGGGTAGCGGAGCACGACGCCGATGGTCAATTCGTCGTCGGCGACGCGGACCCCGGCGACCCGGCGTCCGGGCAGCAGCGTCGCGATCTCCCCGACCCGGCCACCGTGCGGGCCCGCCACTTCCGGCAGGCCCGCCACGGCGGCGGCGATCGCGACCGCGTCGGGTGTCACTGCACCCGGCCGGTGTCGGCGCCCTGGTCGTCGGCGTCATCGCCGGGCAGGTTGAGGTCGCCCACGGCGATGTTGACCTCGACGACCTCGAGGCCGGTCATCCGCTCGACCGCGGTGATCACGTTCCGCCGCACCGAGCGTGAGAGGTCGGCGATGGACACGCCGTACTCGACGACGACCTGCAGGTCGACCGCGGCCTGCTTCTCGCCGACCTCGACCGACACACCCTGCCCCGCGGAGGCGGTCGCACCCGGGATGCGCTCCCGGATCGCGGAGAACGCGCGGGCGGCACCGCCACCGAGGGAGTGCACGCCGGACACCTCACGGGTGGCCAGGCCGGCGATCTTCTGCACCACGGTGTCGGCGATCGTGGTCGAGCCTTGGCTGGTGACGAGCGCGCCGGTCGCCTCGGTGGTGGTGGCAGGGGTCTTCGTGGTCGTCTCGGCCATGGTGTTCCTCCTTCGTCGGGTGAACCGTTGTGCCGGGAAGACCCGGGGTGGGCCGGAATCATCACGGCCACGTTCGAGTGAACACGGTCACGCGGCCGGGGAAGTGACGAACGGCCCCCTTCGGTGTCTTGATGGGCAGGACCGTCCACAGGGGATGGTGACCGGTACGGGAGGAGCGACTCATGTCGTTGGGCGACAAGATCGGGAACAAGGCCGAAGACTTCGGCGGCAAGGCCAAGGAGACGGCGGGCAAGGTCACCGGCGACGACGAGCTGCGCGCCGAAGGCCAGGCCGACCAGGCCAAGGCCGGAATCAAGGACGCGGTCGAGAACGCCAAGGACGCGGTCGGCGACGCCGTCGACAAGATCAAGAACGTGCTGAAGAAGGACTGAGCCCGCCCGGAGACCGGTGGCCGGCGCGGCAAGAGGGAGCGCGCCGGCCACCACCCGCGGATGGCGGTGGCGGGTGCGGCCCGGCTCAGGGGAGTGCGGCCAGGAAGCCAGTGAGCGCGAGCAGCCCTGTCACCCCGAAGTTGACCAGCCGGTGCTCCATGAGGATGGCGGTGAACTCCCGGATGGTGGCGCTGGGCCAGTAGTAGAGGGCGGTGGGGGCGCCGACGACCTGACCGTTCACCTTCGCCGTGCGGGCGAGGATCGCGGCGCGGAAGGCGTGGAAGTTGTTGGTGACGACCACGCACCGGTACCCGGGCCGGTGCTGCCGCATGAGTTCGCGGCTGAAGGTGAGGTTTTGCGCGGTGGTCGCCGAGCGGTCTTCGCGGAGCACTTCGCCGCCGGGAACACCGTGCGCGACGAGGTAGTCGGCCATGGCGTGGGATTCGGGCTGGTTTTCGTCCCTTCCCTGGCCGCCTGAGGTGATGACGATCGGCTTGCCGCCCTGGTCGCGTTCGTTCCGGTAGAGGGCGATCGCTTTGTCGAGCCGGGAGGCCAGCAGCGGCGGGATCCGGCCGTTGATGATCCGGGAGCCGAGCACGACCACGAAGTCGACGCCGGAACGGACGCGGAGCCGGCCGTAGAGGAAGGCGTAACCCAGGTAGCAGCAGAACAGGAAGCTCACGTAGGCCACGGCGGCCAGCGCCGAAACGGCGACCGCGCCGATGCCCGGGTGCTGGGTGTACTCGGCGGCGATCAGCAGGACGACGAGGGCGAGCAGGCCCAGGCCGGTGAGGAAGGAGAGGAGGTTGCCCAGTGACCTGCTCTCGCGCCGGATCATGGTCACACCGTTGGCGAGCAGGAAGACCGCCAGCACCAGGACGGTGATCAGCGGTATCAGGAGGACGAAGAACACGACGATGCCGGCCACGTCGAGGGGAAGCCGGTCGATGTCGCCGAGCAGCGCGATGATGAGGCTGGCGACGGCCAGGCCGAGCAGGACCGCGTTGCGGAACCGACGGCGGTCCTGCCGGATGCTCACCAGCGCGACGACCAGGAACAGCGCGGCCAAGGCATGGAGAATGGCTGTCGCCTCCGGGGCTCGGTGTCGGATCGGCAGTAAGGATTTTCGGACTTCAGGGTCCGACGGGCCGGGTGTGTCACTCTTTGGCGCCGGTTGTTCATCCGACCGGACGTTGCCGGGGAAATAGCCGTGGGGCGGCCGATCCGAACGAGGTGTGCTGTGCCGGCCAGAGCGACGGTTCCGGCCGGCACCGGACCGTCGCGCGGGCCGCCCGTTCGGACCGGGCTCACATCGTGACGACCGCGTTTTTGCCGCCGTCGACGGAAAGCGTCGCACCCTGGATGTAGGACGCCTGCGGGGAAACCAGGAACCGGATGGCTTCGGCGACTTCTCCGGGTTGGGCGCCGCGGCCGGCGGGGAGGGTGGCGAGATAGCCGCTGAACATGTCGCGGATGTGCTCGTTGACGCGGGTGAGGACGTAGCCGGGGTCGACTGAGTTGACCCGCACCCCGCGCGGGCCGTATTCGGCGGTCCAGGACTTGGTCAGCATGCTCAGGGCGGCTTTCGCCGCTTGGAAGGCGCCGGTTCCCGACGCGGCCATGGTGGTGCTGAGACTGCCGACGTTGACGATCGCGCCGCGGCCGCGTTCGGCCATCGCGGGAGCGAACGCGGCGGTCAGGAGGTAGGGCGCCTTGACGTTGAGGGCGAACGCCGTGTCGAACATGTCTTCGCTGGTGTCCTCGGTGGGCGCGAACCCACCGCCGCTGGCGTTGTTGACCAGGACGTCGACGGTGCCGCTCGCGGTCGCTTCCCGGGTTTCGGCGATGAGCCGCCGGACGTCGGTGGGGTCGGCGAAGTCGGCGATCAGGTCGACCGCCCGGCCGCCATTGGATTCGATGGTCTTGCGGGTTTCGGCGGCCCGCTCCGCATCGCGGCCGCAGACGACGATCGCGTACCCGTCTTCGGCCAGCTTCAGTGCGGTCGCCCGCCCGATCCCGCTGGTCGAGCCCGTGACGAGCGCCCAGGAGTTCGGTGGGGCGGATTCGGTGTCGCTCATGGGGTTTCCCTAAGGTTGATGTTGTTCGGGGCGAGTGCCCTGGATGCCCAGGGCGTCGGGGTGTGGCTGATGAGGCTCTGCCCGTGTGGTGGCTCGGAAGGAATGGCCGCCCCGTCGTTCTGGACGCCCTGGCCACTGATTCAGATCTGGGGACTGCCCCCGGTTCGGTTGACTCCTGACCTGTGAGGATGCGCTCCTCGCTGGAAGGATGTCCACCATGCCCAAAGCGTTCCCGCCGGAGTTC
>NZ_JBSGJD010000377.1:0-6448 GCF_053605405.1 Amycolatopsis sp. NPDC003861 | reverse complement strand
GTGGTAAGGCGGGTTAGAACCCGCCTTACCACTCACGAGGGGGTCAGGAAACGGCTGAGACGACGCCGGCCAGGCGGTCGGCCGCGGCCTGGGCGGTGGCGACCGCCGGGGCCTCGACCATCACGCGGACCAGCTGCTCGGTGCCGGACGGGCGCAGCAGCACCCGGCCCTCCTCGCCCAGTTCGGCCTCGACCTCGCCGACGGCCGTGCGGACCTCGGAGGAGTCGGCGACCGCGGCCTTGTCGGCCACCGGGACGTTGACCAGCACCTGCGGCAGCCGGTTCATCACCGCGGCCAGGTCGGCCAGGGACTTGCCCGTCTCGGCCATCCGGCTCATCAAGCGCAGCGCGGTCAGCAGGCCGTCGCCGGTGGTGGCGTGGGCCGGGAGCACGACGTGGCCGGACTGCTCGCCGCCGAGCGCGAAGCCGCTCGCGCGCAGCTCCTCGAGGACGTACCGGTCGCCGACCGCGGTCGTCACGACGTTGATGCTGTGGGCCTTCATGGCCAGGTGCAGGCCGAGGTTGCTCATCACGGTCGCGACCAGCGTGTCCTTGGTCAGCTCGCCCGCCTCGGCCAGCGCCAGCGCCAGGACCGCCATGATCTGGTCGCCGTCCACCAGCTCGCCGGCGGAGTCGACGGCCACGCAGCGGTCGGCGTCGCCGTCGTGGGCGATGCCGAGGTCGGCGCCGTGCTCGACGACGGCCTTGCGCAGCTTCTCCGGGTGGTTGGAGCCGCAGTGCTCGTTGATGTTGACGCCGTCCGGCTCGGCGAACAGCGCGACGACCTCGGCACCCGCCCGGCGGTAGATCTCGGGCGCGGCCGCCGACGACGCCCCGTTCGCGCAGTCGACGACGACCTTCAGCCCGGCGAGCGGGTGCGGCGTCGCGTCGACCAGGTGGGCGGCGTAGCGGTCGAGGGCGTCCTCGACGTCGGTGACGCGGCCCACACCGGCGCCGGTCGGGCGGACCTTGCCGTCCGCGAGGCCGGCTTCGATCTCGTCCTCGATGCCGTCGGGGAGCTTGTGCCCGCCCGCGGCGAAGAGCTTGATGCCGTTGTCGGGCATCGGGTTGTGCGACGCGGAGATCATCACGCCGAGATCGGCTTCGAGCGCGCCGACCAGGTAGGCGACGGCCGGCGTGGGCAGCACCCCGACGCGGCGCACGTCGGCCCCGGCGGACGTGAGGCCCGCCACGACCGCGGCTTCCAGCATCTCGCCGCTGGCGCGCGGGTCACGGCCGACGACCGCGACCGGCCGGTGCGAGCGGTCGTGCGCGGCGAGCACCCGGGCGGCACTGGCCGCCAGCGCCATGGCCAGCTCCGGCGTCAGCTCGGCGTTGGCCAGGCCACGGACCCCGTCGGTACCGAACAGGCGTGCCATCGATCGACCTCCTCAAAACGGTCACGACCACGCGACCACCACGACAACCTAGCGACCCTGACGGACCGCGTTCCCCCACCCCGGTGATGTCGCTCGGCGTTCCGGAAACGACACACGACCCGGGAAAAACGCCGGAGCGCCCATCCGATGGACGGATGGGCGCTCCGGTGGGTTGCGCCAAGGGGCGCGATCAGCGCTTGCTGTACTGCGGGGCCTTGCGGGCCTTCTTGAGGCCGTACTTCTTCCGCTCCGTGGCGCGCGCGTCACGGGTCAGGAAGCCGGCCTTCTTGAGGGCCGGGCGGTCGTCGGCGTCGACCTCGACGAGCGCGCGGGCGATCGCCAGGCGCAGCGCGCCGGCCTGACCGGAGACGCCGCCGCCCTTGAGGTTGGCGAAGATGTCGAAGGAGTCCGGCTTCTCGACCGTGACCAGCGGCTCCTTGATGAGCTGCTGGTGCACCTTGTTCGGGAAGTACTCCTCGAGGGTGCGGCCGTTGAGCTTGAACTCACCGGTGCCCGGGACGACCCGCACGCGGACGACGGCTTCCTTGCGGCGGCCGACGGTCTGGGCGTTGCCGCCGGCGGCCCGCGACGGACGCGGCGCGGCGGGGGTCTCGCTGGTCGCGACGGCGCCGGTCTCGGTCGCCTCGGTGGTCTCGACGACCTCGGGGGCCTCGGTCTCGGTGCTGGTCACAGACTGTTCCTCACTCACTGCGCGACCTGCGCGATCTTGGTGATCTCGCGCGCCTGCGGCTGCTGCGCGGCGTGCGGGTGCTGCGGGCCGGCGTACACCTTCAGCTTCTTCGCCTGGGCGCGGCCGAGCTTGTTCTTCGGCAGCATGCCCTTGACGACCTTCTCGACAAGGTGCTCGGGCTTGGTGTCCAGCAGCTCGCCGAACGAGCGCTTCCGCAGACCGCCCGGGTAACCGCTGTGCCGGTACGCGAACTTCTGCTCGCGCTTGTTACCGGTGAGCGCGACCTTCTCGGCGTTGACGATGATGACGAAGTCACCGGTGTCCACGTGCGGGGCGTAGGTCGGCTTGTGCTTGCCGCGCAGCAGCGTGGCGACCTCGGTCGCCAGCCGTCCGAGCACGACATCCTCGGCGTCGATCACGTGCCAGGCACGAGTGACGTCGCCGGGCTTGGGGCTGTACGTGGGCAAGGGTCTACCTCGTCGTCAACATTGCGTGTGGGTTCTGTGCGGGCCTAGCGCTTACGCGCCGCAGCGCACAACGACATATGAAGATACCCCCACGGTCACCGCACCCGCGCATCGGGGGTGGTGGAAGCGCCCATATTAGGCTCCGAGCGGCCCGGGCGCAGCGGGGACCCTACCGGATTTTTCTCGCCGAAGCGCCTGCACGCGCCACCGCGACACGCGAGGATGGGGCCATCCGGGCGACACGGCTGAGCAGGGGACGGTATGAGCAAACGACCGACGGCGATCTTCGTCCTGGGTGCCCTGCTGGCCCTGGTCAGCGCCTGCGGCACGGCGAAGGCGGGCACGGCGCTGCCGAAGGGCGACGACGCGGCGGACTACGTCGGCGCCAAGTTCGAGCAGGTCATCGGCAAGCTCGGCGACACCATCACCGACTCGCGCGACGTCACCAACTCGCTGGACGCCTACTTCAAGTTCGACGACAAGTGGATCCACAGCACGGTGACGTCGGCGCGCACCGGCAGCCCGGAGAGCCGGGCGGTGCGGCACCGGTCGCAGAAGAACCCGGACGAGATCATCGACACGTACACGCCCGCGGACGGCACGGTCGAGTACACCTACCTCGGCCCGATGTACGTGCAGAAGGGCGTCTCGCCGACGGCGTGGGTGTCGATGCCGAAGCCGGAGGGCGGCCTGGTCCTCCCGTGCGTCTGGGGCGGCGTGCTGACGCCGTGCCGGATGGCGGATTCGACCGTGCAGGCCTACCAGGCCGACAAGCGGGCGGTCCGCGGGGCGAAGAGCCTCGGCGACGGCAAGACCGCGCTGACCGTCAACGTGCCGTTCGAGATCTTCGTCAAGAACAAGGTCGAGATCCTGCCGCCGAGCCTGACGGACAAGATCGGGCCGGAGCTGAAGAAGGCCGCGGTCCCGGCGACGATCACGCTGAACCCCGACGGCAGCCTGGTCTCCTTCGTGATGGAGGCCAAGTTCTCCGGCGACGGCCACCAGCTCGAGCTCAAGTACGAGTTCCGGTTCACCGGCAAGGCGAGCCAGCAGGACATGCCGAAGCTGCCGGACGCGAGCCAGATCACGGTGCTGCCCGACCGGGCGGCGATGGACGACTTCTACCGCCGGCTCGGCGAAGCGCAGGGCAGCTGAGGCGTGACCACGACCCGAGGTGATTCCCGATGACACCACCGTCCCAGCCGCCCGACCCGCAGCAGCCGCAGTGGTGGCAGCCGCCGGCTTCCGGCGCCGCCCCGCAGCCGGGCGCGTGGCAGCCCGAGCAGCAGGCGACCGGTCCGCACGCCGGGCAGTGGCAGCAGAACGCCGACCCCGGCGCTTCGGGCGCCTACACCGGTGCGTGGAACCCGGGACAGCCGTCGGGTTCGTTCTCCGGGCCGTGGCAGCCGGGGCCGCCGAGCGGGCCGTGGCAGCCGCCGTCCCAGCCGACGCCGTCCCAGCCGACGCCGACGCCGGGCCACGGGCAGCCGCAGTACGGCGGTGGGTTCCAGCCGGCGCAGTACGGCGGTCTGGGCGCGTTCCCGGCCGAGCCGGCGAAGAAGCCGAAGTCGAAGAAGCCGGCGCTGATCGCGGTGGCCGCGGTCCTGGTGCTCGCGGCCGGCGGCGGTGCGGCGTGGCTGCTGGGCGCGTTCCGCGGGGACGTGCTGGAGCAACAGTCCCTTCAGGACGGTGTGGTCAAGGTCCTGAACGAGAACTACGGCGAGCCGGACGTGAAGGACGCGCAGTGCCCGGCGAACGAAGCCGCCCGGAACGGCACGACGTTCGACTGCACGGTGACCATCGGCGGGCAGCCGAAGAAGGTGACGGTGCGGGTGCTCAACGACCGGCCCGAGTACGAGGTCGGCGCTCCCCACTGAATTCGCATTGCCGTACAACAGAAAACGGCGGGCCCCGCACCGGAGTGCGGGCCCGCCGTGGTTTCCGGGGCTACCGGCTCAGAACAGGCCTTCGACGGCGTTGTCCGTCGTCTGGTAGCCGTCGGCGATCTGCGGCAGGGCGGCGGCGATCTGCGCCAGAACCTGCTTCAGGTCCTCGAACTTCTGGTCCCAGGTGCGCTGGGCAGCGTCGTACTGCTCCTTCGCGGAACCGGTCCAGGTGGTGGTCAGCGGACGCAGGTCGTCCTTGAGGCGGTCGAACGCGGACTGCAGCTCGCCGCCCGTCTGCGTGCAGTCGTCCGCGGCAGCGCGGATGGTGGCGTAATTGACGACAATGCCGGCGCCATCAGGCATGACTTACTCCTTTTGAGCTGAAGATTTCGGGTGGTCGAGAAAGGATTCGGGAGGCGCTCAGCCGAGAGCGTCGAAGCCGCGGTTGACGGCGCCGAGGATCTCCTGCTGCTGCTGCTCGGAACGCTCGTACTTGGAGCCGGCCTCGCGGAGCAGCTCACCGATGCGCTGCAGGGCCTGCGCCATGCCGCGGGCGTCCTCGTCGAAGCGCAGCATCACGTGGTCGAAAGCCTTCTTCGCCTCACCCTGCCACCCGGCGCGGGTCGCCTCGATGCGGTCGCGCAGCGTCGAGAGGTTCTGGTCCATCTGGGCCCGGACCTCGGTGACGCGTCCCTCGGCCTCGGTGAACTGAGCAACTGTCCCTTGGAATCCCTGTCCGGCGCTCATACCGGTACCCCCTTCATAAAGAGTGGTGGTTGTCCGTACCAAGCTTGTTCGTTCGTACGGCCCTACGACGCAGACACTGCCACGTCCGGTTCCCCCTTGTCGTGCTTTGCCCCGAAGTAGTTGCTTGCGTTAACGCCCGCCGGGGGAACCGATCGCCGCGGGTGTCCGGGAACCACCTCGAACCGGTGACACATCACCCGGCAATGCGTTCTCCACCAGCGGGATTAGCACGCGCACAGCAACGGCGGCGCGAGTTTCACCGGTCGCGCTGCATGATTCGCATCTGGGAAAAGTCTTCGTCGTCGTCACCCGATCGAGGGGCTCGCGACTGGGATTGCGAACGCGAAGGAACCGGATCGGGAACCGCGGGAACCGTGAGCCCCCGCGCGCGGCGGAACCGTTCGGCGGCCGCGCGCAGCGTTCCCGGGGTCGGGTCGCCGGACTTCGGGCCGCGCCCGCTCTGCTTCAGCAGTTCGGCGTTCTCGCTGTGCTGCCGCCGGCTGCGGGCGAGCGCGTTCCCGGCGACCCGCCGCGAATGCGTCACCGCGTCCTGGCCGAGGCGCTTGAAGGACGCGGCGGCGCTTTCGAATTCCGCGGACGGCACCGCGCGCCCTCCTCTCAGTTCAGGATTTCCGCCGTGCGCACGGCTTGCGCGCACGCGGCGGCGACCCGCTCGCGCAGCGGGGCGGTGGCGTACTGGCAGCCGACGTGGACGCGGATCCGGCCCTTCGCCACGACGTACCAGTCGACCTGGAGATCGGGCCGGTCCGGCTTGGTCTCGTGGTAGCCGATCACGGTCTTGCCGGCGTAGGACAGGTCCGGGTTGTACGCGCTCCAGCGTTCCGGCGCCCGTTCGGCGAGCTGCCGGAGCTCGTCGACGAGCTTCTGCCGGTCCGCCGTCGCGTCGTAGTCCATGACGTACTCCTGCGCGACCACGAGGTCGTTGCCGTCCCGGGACTCCTGCGGGTGGATCACGACCTGCTTCTCGGCGACCCGGTCGTCGGTCTGGACCCAGTCCTCCGGGGCGACGAACCTGAAGTCGTACTGCGAAAGCGTCCGGCCGCTCTCCGTCTGGTCCCCGGAGCCCTTGAACACGAAGATCCCGGCGACGACGAGCGCGGCGACGACGACCACCGCGACGGCCCCCCACAGCTTCCGGCGGTTCTTCCCCTCCGGTTCGGGGGCGGGCCGCGGGCCGGTGGCGGGCCCCGGCGGGTTCGGCCGGGCGGGCGGCGTCCACGGCCGGGCCACCGGCTGCCCGTGGGGCGTCCACGGCCGG
>NZ_JBSGJD010000376.1:0-6524 GCF_053605405.1 Amycolatopsis sp. NPDC003861 | reverse complement strand
GTTCGGTGCGTCCAACGCACCGAACGCCACATTGGGGCGCTAGTGCTTGCCGAAGGGGTCGCAGGCGGCCGTGCCCAGGTAGAGGTCGCCGCTGGCCGGGCCGCCCTGCGGGAAGAGCTTGATGTGCACCGCGTGCGTCACCAGGCTGCCGTCCGGCGGCTGGGGCGTCACGGTCTCGTTGAGCACGACCGTCGCCAGCGCGGTGCCGGCGGCCCCGCCGGGGATGACGATCCGGTAGTTCGGCGGGATCTCCTCCGGCACGGTGACGCCCTCGACGGCGCCGACCGCCACCTCGCCGAGGCTGCCGGTCGCGGTCGTCGCGCACTTCGCCGAGAACGTCCGGACGGTCAGCTCCGGGCCGCCGTAGCGCTTCAGCACGGTCGCTTTGAAGCGGCGCCCGGCCGCCTGGGCGATCGCCACCTCGCCGGACCGCCCGCACCCGGTGTCCCCGGCCCCGAACACGGCGATGTCGCCCGTGGCCCCTCCCTGCGTCCAGCCCTTGTACGGGCCGTCGACGGTGCACTTGGCCAGTTCACCGGTGACGACGTGCTCGTTGTCGATCGTCACGTCCACCGAGCCGGACGACGCCCATCCGGTGGACGTCACGGGGGCCGCCGCGCCGAGGAGCGGAACGGCCAGCGTCGTCACCGCCAGCAACCGATATGTCCTCTTCCTGGCGTTCCGCATGCTCCGGCCTCCTCGGTCCCGTGACAGATCGCAGCTGTGCCCTTCGTCATCGGCCGGTCCGGCGCCCGCCCTGATCGGGTCCACCCGGACGAGTGGCCGGTGAGGAACGCAACTCGGCGGGTCCACGGGACGGTAACGAGCGTTAACCTCGGGCGTCGCCTGTTCACCTCGGGAGGTTTCGTGTCTTCGCTGTCCTTCGCCGGCAAGCGGCCCGTGCTGGCCGACCTCGTGCCCGGTTCGCTCGTGCGGGACATCGCGCTGGTCGCCGGCGGTGCCGTGCTCACCGGCGCCGCCGCGCAGCTGACGATCCCGGTGCCGGGCAGCCCGGTGCCGATGACCGGCCAGACGTTCGCCGCGCTGCTGGTCGGCGCGTCGCTCGGCATGTCGCGCGGCGCCGCTTCGATGCTGGTGTACCTGCTGGTCGGCGCCGTGGGCGTGCCCTGGTTCCAGCACGGCACCTCGGGCCTGTCCGGCGCCAGCGCCGGCTACATCGTCGGGTTCGTCTTCGCCGGTGCCCTGGTCGGCGCGCTCGCCGGCCGCGGCGGCGACCGGACGCCGGTGCGCACCGCGGGCACCATGGTGCTCGGCAACCTGGTCATCTACGCGTTCGGCGTGCCGTGGCTGATGGCCTCGACCGGCTTCGACCTGTCGACGGCGTTCGCCAAGGGCGTCACGCCGTTCCTGATCGGGGACGCGATCAAGATCGTCGTGGCCGCCGGCCTGCTGCCGCTGACCTGGAAGCTGGTCTCCGGCCGCAACCAGGACTGACACTCGCCGCGGGGCCTCCCCCGACGGGAGGTCCCGCGACGCGAGTGGCCCGTTCGCGACGGAGCACCGATCTCTGTCGGTGGTGGCGGCTAATGTGTCGCTGTGCCCGCCCGAACCGATTTCCCCGGCGTCCTCGAACTCCTCACCCACGCGGTGGAGTCCGTCGGCGGTGCCGAACGTCCAGGGCAGGTCCAGATGGCCGATGCCGTCGGCCGCGCCATCCGCACCGGTGAGCACCTGGCCGTGCAGGCCGGCACCGGCACCGGCAAGTCACTGGCCTACCTCGTGCCCGCGATCCGCCACGCCGTCGAAAAGGAAGCGACGGTCGTGGTCTCCACGGCGACGATCGCTTTGCAGCGCCAGCTCGTCGACCGTGACCTGCCACGCCTGGCGAAGGCGCTGAAGAAGCCGCTCGGCCGCGAGCCGACCTTCGCCATCCTCAAGGGCCGCCGCAACTACATGTGCCTGCACCGGCTGGATTCCGGCGCGCCGGACGAGCCGGAGGACGCCCAGCTCTTCGACCCGTTCGCGGTGTCCCGGCTGGGCAAGGAGGTCACCCGGCTGCGGGAGTGGGCCTCGGACACCGAAACCGGCGACCGCGACGAGCTCGTCCCCGGCGTCTCCGACCAGGCGTGGCGCCAGGTTTCGGTGACGGCGAAGGAATGTCTCGGCGCTTCGCGCTGCCCGATCGGCACGGACTGCTTCGCCGAGCGCGCCCGCGCCGAGGCCGGCCGCGCCGACGTCATCGTCACCAACCACGCCCTGCTGGCGATCGACGCGCTGCAGGGCTACCAGGTCCTGCCGGACCACGACGTGGTGATCATCGACGAGGCCCACGACCTGGTCGACCGGGTCACCTCGGTCGCCACCGGCGAGCTGACCAGCGCGATGTGCGCGTCGGCCGCGCGCCGCTGCGGCAAGCTCATCGACGCCGACGTCGCGGATCGCCTGCTGGAAGCGGGTGACGGGCTGGCGCTGATCGTCGACGACCTGCCCGCGGGCCGGATGGATGAGCTCCCGCGGCCGTTGAAGGGCGCGATCCCGGCGGTCCGCGACGCCGCGCACGCGTGCATCACGGCGCTGGGCAGCGATCGCAAGGAGGACGTCGAGGGGGCCACTGCGCGCAAGCTGGCGCGGTCGCTGCTCGACGAGGTGCACGACACCGCGGTCCGGCTGCTGGAGGCGTTCGACGAGGACCAGGCGCACCAGCGCGACGTCGTCTGGCTCTCCGGCGACAAGTACTCGTCGAACCCGCGGCCACCGGCGCTGAAGGTGGCGCCCCTCGGTGTCGCCGGCCTGTTGCGCGAGCGCGTGTTCAACCAGCACACGACGATCCTCACGTCGGCGACGCTGACCCTGGGCGGCACGTTCGACACGATGGCGCGGCAGTGGGGTCTCCCGCCGGGCGCGGCCCGCGTGGAGCAGGCCCCGGGCGCGGCGACGGAGAAGGAAGCGCCGTCGGACGAGTCGGGCCCGAAGTGGACCGGCCTGGACGTCGGCTCGCCGTTCGACCACCGGCGCAACGGCATCCTGTACCTGGCCAAGCACCTGCCGCCGCCGGGCCGGGACGGCCTGACATCGTCCACAATGGACGAGTTGGCCGAGCTGATCGAGGCGGCGGGCGGCCGCACGCTCGGGCTGTTCTCG
The DNA here is from genome assembly GCF_053605405.1 of Amycolatopsis sp. NPDC003861. Lineage (NCBI taxonomy): Bacteria > Bacillati > Actinomycetota > Actinomycetes > Pseudonocardiales > Pseudonocardiaceae > Amycolatopsis > Amycolatopsis sp. NPDC003861. Next base: position 3,422 of record NZ_JBSGJD010000376.1, on the reverse strand, counting down.
TCGATGCGCGCGGCCAAGCAGGCCACCGAGGAGATGCGCGAGCGGCTGGACTTCCCGATCCTGTGCCAGGGCGACGACGCGACCTCCCTGCTGGTCCAGAAGTTCTCCGAGGACGTCCGCACGTGCCTGTTCGGCACGCTCTCGCTGTGGCAGGGGGTGGACGTGCCCGGGCCGTCGCTGCAGCTGGTGGTGGTCGACCGGATCCCGTTCCCGCGCCCGGACGACCCGGTGTCCTCGGCCCGCCAGCGCGCGGTGGAAGCCCGCGGCGGCAACGGGTTCCTGACGGTGGCGGCCACGCACGCCGCTTTGCTGCTGGCGCAGGGCACCGGGCGGCTGCACCGGGCGGTCAGCGACCGCGGGGTGGTGGCGGTCCTGGATTCGCGGCTGGCGAACGCCCGGTACGGCGGCTTCCTGCGGGCGTCGCTGCCGCCGTTCTGGCCCACGATGGATCCGAAAGTGGTGCGGGAGGCGCTGCGCCGGCTGGACGCAGCCGCGCCCGCGTGACGCGGTCCACAGCCGCGCCCGGTACGGTGAAGCCACCGAAGCAACAAGGGAGCACCGGTTGACCCAGGATTCGTCCAGCGCCCAGTCCCGGACCGTCAGCGTCGACGACACCGGCGTGCGGCGGCGGCTCGCGGACGGCAGCGAAGAAGCTGTCACGTGGGCCGGCCTGTCGTCGGTGATGGTGCGGGTCATCCCCGACGGCCCGTGGAACGAGGACGTCTTCTTCATGCTGGTGGGCACCGACGGCAAGGGCACCGCAGTCCCGAGCGGCGACCCGGCGGCCGACGCGCTCATCGAGCGCCTGCAGGCCCTTCCGGGCTTCGACAACGAGAAGTTCATCGAGGCCATGACGACCGACGCCGACCAGGCCTACGTCGTCTGGGAATCCGGCCAGAACTAGACCTGCGGGAAGGTCTCCGTCACCGGGATCCCCTTCTTGAGCGTCCGGCTCACCGTGCAGAGCCGGTCGATCGCGCGGTCCACGGCACCGGCCAGCGCGTCCCGCTGATCCGCCGTCAGAGTCGACACGTCGACATCGAACGCGACGTGCACGGCGTCCAGCTCCGAAGCGCCTTCACGCCGATCGGCCGAGACACCGACCCGGAACTTCGCGTCCTCGCCGATCCGCCGCGTGATCAGCTCTTCGGCCGTCACCGCGCTGCAGCCCGCCGCCGCGATCTGCAGCAGTTCGGCGGGCGAGAACGCCCCTTCGGCGCCCTTGCGGCCGATCCGGACCTCGGCACCCCGCTCGTTCCGCCCGACGAACGCGTGCTCGCCGGTGCGTTCCACTTCCAGTGTCATGCCCGCTCCAACCGGCTCAGGGAGTCCCTTGTTCCGGCGCCCACTGGGCGAGAACCGTGATCGTGCCGGGGTCGACCTCGGTGAACCCGGCGTCCCGCACGGCGATCACCCGATCGCGCCGCCACGCGCCCTCCGGGTCGTCGCCCGGGTGCAGTTCCTTCCACCGCGCCGGGCTCGCCGTGCGCACGGCGACCCGGAACCCCTGGGCGGCCCAGGCGGCTCGGTCCGCGTCGCCCAGCAGCGCGGCGAGGATCATCGTCGCGTGGCCGACCTGGGCTGCGCCCTTGCCGACGGTCATCGGAACGTGCGGGTTGAGCAGCAGCAGCGGGACACCCTCCGGGAGCGGGCCGGGCTCGTCCGCCGGCAGTTCGCTGCCGGAGATCTGCAGCCGCGCGACCTCCTTGGGGGTCTCGGTGACCAGACCCGGCACGAGCGCCCGCGCCTCGGCGCCGTCGACCTCGACGGTGAACCCCGGCAGATCCTGGACCGCCGCCCAGTGCGCGCCCCGCGCCCGCCGCGCGACCTTCCGGATCCGGTTGTCGAGCCACGCGTGCATCGGCTCGGCCCACTCGCCGCCGGGCTGCGCGCGCTCGTCGAGGCACACGGCCAGCGCCGCCGCGGCCGCCGCCTCCAGCAGCGGCGTGCGGCCCGGCGGCTCGGCCCGTTCGATGCGCAGGATGACCGGCATCGCGCGGACTTCCTCCGGGAGCTCGTCGGAGGTGTCCGAAGTGTCTTCGGCCGGAAGCCCCAGCCAAAAGGCGTAGCGGGCGCCCAGGGGGTCGAGAACGCTGCTCACGGACGCATCAGCTCGAGCCCGTCGGCGGCGTCGGCCGCTTCGACCTCGCCGCGCGTGAGGCCGAGCATGAACAACACGGCGTCGAGGTACGGGTGCGACAGCGCGGCGTCGGCCACCTCGCGCAGCGCGGGCTTCGCGTTGAAGGCGACCCCCATGCCCGCGGCCGACAGCATGTCGATGTCGTTGGCGCCGTCCCCGACGGCGACGCACTGCTCGAGCGGGATGTCGTACTCCGCGGCGAAGCGGCGAAGCACCTTCGCCTTGCCCGCGCGGTCGACGACGTCGCCGACGACCTTCCCGGTGAGCTTGCCGTCCACGATCTCGAGCTCGTTCGCCACCGCGAAGTCGAGCCCGAGCTCGTCGACCAGGCCCTCGATGACCTGCATGAAGCCGCCCGAGACGACGCCGGCGCGGAAGCCCATCCGCTTGAGCGTCCGGATCGTGGTGCGGGCGCCCGGCGTGAGCTCGATCGACGCGGCGACCTGGTCGATCGTCGTCGACGGCAGGCCGGCCAGCAGCGCGACCCGCCGTTCCAGCGACTCGGTGAAGTTCAGTTCGCCGCGCATGGCCGCTTCGGTGATCTCGCGGATCTCCGGCTCGACCCCGGCGTGCGCGCCCAGCATCTCGATGACCTCGCCCTGGATCAGGGTCGAGTCGACGTCGAACACGACGAGCCGCTTCGCCCGGCGCATGATGCCCGCCCGCTCCACGGCGATGTCGACCCCCGCCTGGACGGCGGCGTCGGCGAGCTCGGAGCGCAGCGCGGCGTCCGCCTCGGCGGTGTCTTCGTCGACCGAGACGTACAGCTCGAGCCCGGTCACCGGGTAGTCGGCGACGCTGCGGATCGCGTCGATGTTGGCCCCCAGCGACGCCAGCCGGCGGGCGACCTCGGAGAAGCCCCGCGCGGTCACCGGGCGGCCCAGCACCACCAGCACGTGGGTCGAATCGCGGCGCCCGAGCGCGAAGGGGTCCTCGCCGATCGCCGTGCCGATCTTGACGTCGACCTGCATGCCGACGGACGCCATCGCCTGCTCGACCGTCTCCTGCAACCCCTCCGGGTCGCGGTAGACCCCGGCGAGCACCCCGAGCACGAGCTGCCCGCGGATGACCACCTGCTCGACGTCGAGCACATCGACGTCGTGCCGGGTCAGCACGGCGAACAGCACGGACGAGACACCCGGCTTGTCGGGGCCGGTCGTCGTGATCAGGACGGGGGTCTGGGTCACTGGTCATCCCTCGTTCGGCAACGCTGCCCGGCCAGTCTGCCGGTCCGGAGCCGGACATAAGTAGAGCGCGTGCCCGGCTTTTGTGAAGCCGGGCA
>NZ_JBSGJD010000375.1:0-6595 GCF_053605405.1 Amycolatopsis sp. NPDC003861 | reverse complement strand
CCAATGTGGCGTTGGGTGCGTCCAACGCACCGAACGCCACATTGGGTGCGTCCAACGCACCGAACGCCACATTGGGGCGCTTCAGGACCCGGCGCCGCCCAGGCTTTCCAGGAGGGTCCGCAGCGTCGCGGCCAGCTCGTCACGCTCAGCCGCGTCCAACGCGGCCAGGATCCGGTGCTCGGTCTCGACGTGCTCGGGCAACGCCCGGTCGATCAGCTCCCCGCCGGCCTCGGTCAGCCGCACCCGGACCCCGCGGCCGTCCGCCTCGTCCGGCGTGCGCTCGACCAGCCCGCGCGCCTCCATCTTGTCCAGCCGCTGGGTGATCGCGCCCGACGTCACCATCGCCGAGCGCATCAGCTCCGTCGGGGTCAGCCGGTACGGCGGGCCGCTGCGGCGAAGGGTCGCGAGGACGTCGAACGTCGCGCGGTCCAGGCCGTGACGGGCGAACGTGCGGCGCAGCTCCGCGTCGACCAGCGCGCTCAGCCGGGACAGCCGGCCGATCACCCCCATCGGGGAAACGTCGAGGTCGGGGCGCTCGGCGTGCCACTGCGCGAGCACCCGGTCCACATGGTCCGCCATGAGCACAGCGTAACCGATGCCTTAGCGGTAAGCGAACAGGTAGTCAAGTACCTTAGCGCTGAGGTAATCTGTCTTAGTGCTAAACAAACAGCTCCTCCTCACCGCCCTCGCCCCGGCCATCTGGGGCACCACCTACCTCGTCACCACCGAGTTCCTGCCACCCGACCGCCCGCTGCTCGCCGCCGTCCTCCGGGCCCTGCCGGCCGGCCTGCTGCTGGTCGCGCTCACCCGCCGGCTGCCGAAGGGCGACTGGTGGTGGCGCTCGCTCGTGCTCGGCACGCTGAACATCGGCGCGTTCCTCGCCCTGCTGTTCGTCGCCGCCTACCGGCTGCCCGGCGGGGTCGCCGCCACCCTCGGCGCGCTGCAGCCGCTGCTGGTCGCGGGCCTGTCCACCGGCCTGCTCGGCGAACGCCTGACCCGGCGCACCGTGCTCGCCGGCGTGGCCGGGGTCGTCGGCGTCAGCCTGCTGGTGCTGCAGTCCTCCGCGCGCCTCGACGCGATCGGCGTCGCCGCGGCGGCCGGCGGCGCGGTCGTGATGGCCACCGGCGTCGTGCTCAGCAAGCGCTGGACGTCCCCCGCACCCCTGCTGGCGACCACCGGCTGGCAGCTCGTCGCGGGCGGGCTGGTGCTCGTGCCGGTCGCGCTGGCCGTCGAAGGCGCGCCGCCCGCATCGCTGTCCGCGGCGAACCTCGCGGGATACGCCTACCTTTCGCTGATCGGCGCCGCGTTCGCGTACGCCCTGTGGTTCCGCGGGATCCGCGCGCTGCCGGCCACGCACGTGACGTTCCTCGGGCTGCTGAGCCCGGTCGTCGCCACCCTGCTCGGCTGGCTCGTCCTGGGCCAGCGGCTGACGCCGTGGCAGCTGCTCGGCGCGGCGATCGTGCTGGCCGCCGTCGTCTCCGCGCAACGGCGGCCGTTGGTCCGGACGGGGGCTGATAATTATCAACCTTTGACAAGTCCTCGCCGGGCCACTGACGCTGAAATGGTCTGAACAACTTGCGATCACCGGCCTCGACGAGGAGGCGCCCGTGCGCACGAAAACGTCCGTCCGACAACGGCTTGCGGTGCTGGTGGCGGCATTCGCGACAGCCGTCGCGACCGCCCCCGCCGCCGAAGCGGTCCCGGCGACGATTCCCCTGAAGATCACCAACAACTCGGGTCGCAGCGATCCCGTGTACCTCTACGACCTCGGCACGAACCTGGCCACCGGGCAGCAGGGCTGGGCCGACGCGAACGGCACGTTCCACGTCTGGCCCGGCGGCGCGGTGCCGCCGATCCCGGCGCCCGACGCGTCGATCCCCGGCCCCGCGAACGGCCAGTCGATCACCATCCGGATCCCGAAGTTCTCCGGCCGGATCTACTTCTCCTACGGGCAGAAGCTCGTCTTCAAGCTCGCCACCGGCGGCCTGGTCCAGCCGGCGGTCCAGAACCCGTCCGACCCGAACGTCAACATCCTCTTCAACTGGTCGGAGTACACGCTCAACGACGGCGGCCTGTGGCTCAACAGCACCCAGGTGGACATGTTCTCGGCGCCGTACGCGGTCGGCGTGCAGCCCGTCGGCGGCACCACCAGGAGCACCGGACACCTGAAACCGGGCGGCTACAACGGTTTCTACACCGCGCTGCGCGGCCAGCCGGGTGGCTGGGCCAACCTGATCCGCACCCGCTCCGACGGCACGGTCCTGCGCGCACTGGCTCCCTCCCACGGCATCGAGGCCGGTGCGCTGCCCGCGAACGTGTTGCAGGACTACATCAACCGCGTCTGGACGAAGTACAGCTCGTCGACGCTGACCGTGACGCCGGTGGCCGACCAGCCGAACGTGAAGTACTACGGCCGGGTCTCCGGTAACACGATGAACTTCACGAACACCTCCGGCGGCTTCGTGACGGCGTTCCAGAAACCGGATTCCGACAGCGTCTTCGGCTGCTACAAGAACCTCGACGCGCCGAACGACGTCCGCGGCCAGATCTCGCGCACCCTCTGCGCGGGCTTCAACCGCTCGACGCTGCTGACCAACGCGAACCAGCCGGACACCAGTTCGGCCGGCTTCTACCAGGACGCCGTCACCAACCACTACGCGCGCAAGATCCACGCGCAGATGGCCGACGGCAAGGCGTACGCCTTCGCGTTCGACGACGTCGGCCACTACGAATCACTGGTCAACGACGGCAACCCGGCGACGGCCTACCTGACCCTGGATCCGTTCAACTAGAGCTTCACGACGACCGGCGCCACCGGCGTGTCCCCGAGCAGCTCGCCCGGGGGCGCGCCGGTGCGCACCGGCACCGGCAGCGCCCGCCCGTCCACCTCCACCACCGGCGGCCCGCAGGCGACCAGCTCCACGACCAGCGCAACCAGCACAAGACTCCGCACCATCTCCACCACTCCCACCGGGCACACGGCGGCCACGGCCGGGGTGGTTCAGGTATTTCCGGCGCTCTCACCGGATCGGCTGAGCGGGGGGAAGACGCGAAGGAGTCCCCCGATGGCGTACGGGTCCGAAGGGCTGCTGTTGGCTAGGCTGAGTGGGTCAAGCGGAGGTGAAGTGGACACCACGACCCTGCTCGAGGCGGCCGCGCGCGGCGACCAGGCGGCGTGGGACGCCCTGGTCGACCGGTACGCCAGCCTGCTCTGGTCGATCGCCCGCGCCCACCGGCTCCGGGACGCCGACGCGGCCGACGCCGTCCAGACGGTCTGGCTGAAGCTCGTCGAAAACCTCGGCCGGATCAAGGAACCGGAGCGGCTGCCCGGCTGGCTGGCCACCACCACCCGGCACGAGTGCCTGCGCCAGCTCCGCCGCACCGACCGCGAGCGCCCGACCGACGACCAGGTCTGGCAGAGCGAGCCGGCCCCCGGCCCGGCCGTCGACGCGGCCCTGCTGCTCGACGAACGCGACGCGGCGCTCTGGCGCGCGCTGGACAAGCTGTCGGACCAGTGCCGCCGGCTGCTGCGCGTGCTCATGGCCACGCCCCCGCCGTCGTACGCGGAGGTGGCGGACGCCCTCGACATCCCGGTCGGCAGCATCGGCCCGACCCGGCAACGCTGCCTCCGGCGGCTGCGTGAGCGGGCCGGCCAGGCCGGGCTCGGGACGGAGGACCGGACATGACCACCGACGACGACCTCATGGACGTCCTGCGCGCGGCCGCGGCCCAGGCGGACCCGGTGCCGGATTTCGTGCTGCACCAGGCCCGCGCGGCGCTGACCACCCGCGACCTCGACGCCGAGCTGGCGGACCTCGCGTTCGACTCGGACCTGGCGGAAGCGGGCGCGGTCCGCGCCGCGGGCGACGACGTCCGGCTGCTGTCGTTCTCGTCCCCGCGGGTGTCGGTGGAGCTGCAGGTGGAGTACACGGGCGGCCGCGTGGCGCTGCGCGGCCTGATCACGGGCGCGACGGGAGACGCGCTGATCGAGGTGGCGGGCGAGCGGCTCACGAGCCCGATCGGCGAAGAGGGCTGGTTCACGGCCGCGGGCCTGCCCCGCGGAGCGACCCGGGTGACGGTGACCGCCGCGGACGGCACGACGGTCACCACCGGCTGGGCCAGCCTCTAGGTCACTCGCCCGGTTCGGGCACGCCCCGCACGAAGGGCCGCTCGAGCTTGCCGTTGACGTCCCAGACGCAGATCTTCTCCGCGTCGTCCAGCAGGCGTTCGGCCGCGTCGCGCGCGTGAGCCCCCGTCACGTGCATCTTCGCCGCGATCTGCCCGGTCACGATGGCGGCCGAGAACGAAGTACCGCTCCACACCGAGTAGCCGTTGAAGTCCGGCTCCCCGTCCTGCCGCTGCGCCGGGCACCCCGGCCAGAAGTACGGCCCGGTCACGTCGACCCCGTTGGCGTAGGCGGAGATCCACGGCCCGAAGTTGCTGAAGTCCGCGACGGGCGGCTTGACCGGATCGTGCGAAGTGTCGACGGAGCCGACCGCGACCACCTTGACGTGGCTGTCGTCGGGCCGGCCGCCCACGGTGGCCGACAACCTGGTGCCCGCCGGGTAGACCCGCTGCCGGGTACCGCGGTTGCCGGCCGAAGCCACCACGACCGCGTGCTGCGGCAAGCGCCGCAAGGCGTCCTCGATCGCCTTCGGCGGCTTGTCCTCCCAGGTCGCGCCCGAGAACGACAGGTTGATCAGGGTGACGCCCTCGGCGTTCAGCGCGTCGATGGCGTTCGCGACCGCCAGGTCTTCGACGTCCCCGCTCTCCTCGTCGATCGCGCCCTTCATCCGGACGCCGACCTCCGGTGGCACCTGCTTCAGCAGCACCCCGGCGACGAACGAACCGTGCGCCGCCCCGCCGACCGGGTCGCCGTGCTCGTCGTACACCACGCGAGCCGTGTCCTCGGGATCGAAGCACACGCGCTTCCCGAGGAACTCGTGCGGAACCCCGTCGCGCAGCACGATGCCCGTGTCGATCACCCCCACCCGCAGCGAGATGTCGCCCGCCGGCTCGGGGTCCAGCGCGTGGAAGGTCGATTTCGGGCGGAGGTCGTTCCAGATGATGCGGTCGAGCCCGAACAGGTGGTTCGGGCTCGCGCCGCGGCGGCCGAGGGCGGCGAGCACCTCGGGCACCGGGCGGGTGCCGGTGAAGCGCCGCAGCGATCCGGCGGCCCCGGCCGGGTGGTAGCCGAACCCTGCCAGGGCGGGGCGGATCGCGGCACAATCGTCGGCATGGACCAGCAGCTCGCCGGCTCGATGGCGGTATCGGGTCATGTGTCCCCCTCCGGGACCGGTCATGGGTGAACGGGTCGGCAACCCGATCCACGAACCCTCCCATCAGATACACACCCGCCCGGACAGGCACAAGCGGTGACCGGAGCCCTCGCCAAGGCCGTCGCCGCGGCGGATCTGGCCTTCACCTCGCCCGCCAAGGCGCGGGCGCTGGCCGTGGCCGCGCTCGCGGAAGCCGGCGGTCACGTCGAGGCCGCCGCGGTCGCCGAGCACGCGCTCGGCCTCGCCGGGGTGGCCACCGGCCGGCTCACCGACGCCGAAACCCGGCTGCGCACCGCGGTCCGGCTGGCCGGCGGGGCCGGGCTGCGCGAGCGGGCCGCCCAGACCCGCGGGGTGCTCGGGTACGTGCTGACGCTCACCGGGCGCACCACCGAAGCCCTGCGCGAGCTGGACCGCGCGCTGCCGGAACTCACCGGGGCCGCGGCGGCGCGGCTGCGCATGCAGCGGGCCGTCGTGCTCACCGAAATCAGCCGGTTCGGTGACGCCGCCGCGGAGTTCGCGGCCGCCCTCGACACCTTGCGCGCGGCGGGCGGCGACGCCCTCATCGAAGCCACCATCCGCACCAACCGCAGCATCGTGCTGGCCCGGCTCGGCGACTGGCGGGGCGCCGAGGACGACCTCCGCCGCGCCGAAGGCGGGTTCGCCGCGACCGGCCACATCGGACGGACGGCGATGGTGTGGCAGAACCGCGGGCTCGCCGCCACCGTCCGCGGCGACGTCCCCGCCGCGCTCGCCGCCTACGACGAAGCCGCCGCACGCTACGAAGAAGCCGGCACCGACCAGGGCCTGCTGCCGATCGAACGCGCCGAGACGCTGCTTTCCGTCCGGCTGATCGCCGAAGCGCGCGAAGCCGCTACGGCCGCTGTCGCCGAGTACGAACGCCGGCGCAACGCCGTCGACCTCGTCCAGGCCCGCTTGCTGCTCGCGAAGGTCGCGCTGCTCGACGGCGACCCGGAAACGGCGTTGCGCGAAGCCTCCCTGGCGCGCCGGTCCGCGGCCCGGCAGCACCGGCCGGGCTGGGCCGCGCTCGGCGGGTACCTGGCGCTGCGGGCCCGGCGCGACAGCGGGGTCCGGACGGCGGCGATGCTCCGGTCCGGGCAGCGCACGGTGGCCGCGCTGACCGACGCCGGCTGGGTGGTCCCGGCCCTGGACGCGCGGCTGATCGTCGCGTCGCTGGCCCTCGAACTGGGCCGTCCGGCCGTCGCCGAGGCGGAACTGACGGTCGTCGGGCGGGCCGGGCGCGGCGGCCCGGCCGAGCTGCGGGCCCGCGCCTGGCACGCGACGGCGTTGCTGCGGCT
>NZ_JBSGJD010000374.1:0-6611 GCF_053605405.1 Amycolatopsis sp. NPDC003861 | reverse complement strand
CAAGGCGGGAAAGCGTGCCTTGACACGACCTGCCGGCCGCTGAGGCGGCTGCGTATCGGGTCGGCAGGGGGGTGTGGCCGGGAGGGCGGGCTTGGGCTGCCGGGCCTTGGGCTGCCGGCGGGCTTGGGCTGTCGGAGGCTTGCATCGCCGGGGGCTTGCGCGCTGCCGGGGGCTTGGGCTGCCGGGAGCCTTGTGCGCTGCCGGAGGTTTGCGCGCTGCCGAGAGCCTTGTGCGCTGCCGGGGGCCTTGGGCTGCCGGTGGCCTTGTGCGCTGCCGGGGGCCTTGTCCTGCCGGTGGTGGGCCGTGCCGGGGGCACGGGCCCACCACCGGAAAAACTCAGCCCTGGGCGTCGAAGTCGCGGGCCGCCAACGCTCGGACGATTCCCGCTCGGCCCTCCGATACCAAGCGGCGCAGTGCCTGCGGGTGGTCGCCCGCCAGCCACTCGTCCGAGGCCGTCACCGTCTCCGCGTCGACCGCCCACGAGGGGTACAAGCCGATTGCTATCGGCTGGGCCCGCTCGCTCGAACGTCGCTGCCACACCTCGTCGATCACCTCGAAGTAACGCGGGACGTACGAGCCCAGCAGGGCCTTCTGGCCCGGGTGGGAGAAGCCCGAGATCAACGAGTCGCTCACCGCGTTCGGCAACTCGTCGTCGTAAACCGCTCGCTGCCACGCGTCCGCCTTGGCCTCCGCCGTCGGCCTCAACGCCCGGGCGCGCTCGGCCTGGCGGCGGCCCGTTGCCGTGTTGTCGCGGGACAGCTCCGCGTCGATCTGCGCCGCGTCCGCCTTTCCGTGTGCCACCAGGGCGTGCAGGAGGCGCCAGCGCAGGTCCGTGTCCACCGTCAGCCCCGGCAGCGGTGCCGAGCCGTCGAGCCAACCGGACAACACCGACAACGTGGCCTCGTCCAGCACCGAGCCGGCCAGGGAGTTCACGAACGCCAGCTGGTGGTCCGATCCCGGCTCCGCGTCGCGGACCAGCTCCAGGAGCCGCCCGGTGAACGCCGGCCACCCGCGAGAGGCCGCCCACTCCTGCTCCGCGTACGAGTTCAGCGCCGTCTGGGCCTGCAGCAGGAGCCGCTGGACCACGCCCACCTCGGTCTCCGTGTGGATTCCGCGCTGCACCAGCGTCACGAAGTCGCGGGCCTTCAGCTCGGCTTCGCGGGTCATCTCCCACGCCGCCGACCAGCACAGCGTGCGCGGCAACGGCTCGGTGATGTCCGCGATGCGGTCGATCAGCGTCGTCAGCGACGCCGGGTCGAGGCGCATCGTGCAGTACGTCAGGTCGTCGTCGTTGACCAGGACCAGCTTGCCCGCGGGGCGGCCGACCAGGTCCGGGACCTCGGTGCGCTCGCCGTCGACGTCCAGCTCGACGCGCTGGGTCCGGACGATCTTGCCGGCCGCGTCCTCGTCGTACACGCCCACGGCGACGCGGTGCGTGCGCAGCTCACCGGCACCCGGCTTCGCGCCGGACTGCACGACCGCGAACGACGTGAACGTGCCGTCCGCGCCGACCTCGTAGCGCGGGCTCAGCGAGTTGAGCCCGGTCGTCTCCAGCCACTGCGCGCTCCACCACGACAGGTCGCGGCCGGACGCCTCCTCCAGCGCGCCCAGCAGGTCCGCCAGGGTCGCGTTGCCCCAGGCGTGCTTGCCGAAGTACACCTTGAGGCCGTCGAGGAAGTGCTCGAGCCCGACGTAGGCGACGAGCTGCTTGAGCACGCTCGCGCCCTTGGCGTAGGTGATGCCGTCGAAGTTGACCTCGACCGCGTGCAGGTCGACGATGTCGGCCGCGATCGGGTGCGTCGAAGGCAGCTGGTCCTGGCGGTAGGCCCACGACTTCTCGATGTTCGCGAAGCTGGTCCACGCGTTCTTGTACTCGGTCGCCTCGGCCTGGGCCAGGACGCTTGCGAAGGTCGCGAACGACTCGTTCAGCCACAGGTCGTCCCACCAGCGCATGGTGACCAGGTCGCCGAACCACATGTGCGCCATCTCGTGGAGCAGCGTCTCGGCGCGCCGCTCGTAGGCGTAGCGGGTGACGCGGCTGCGGAAGACGTAGTCCTCCAGGAACGTCACCGCGCCCGCGTTCTCCATCGCGCCCGCGTTGAACTCCGGCACGAACAGCTGGTCGTACTTGGAGAACGGGTAGGGCGTGCCGAACTTCTCGTGGTAGAAGCCGAAGCCCTGCTTGGTTTCGGTGAAGAGGCGGTCCGCGTCCATGTGCTCGGCCAGCGACGCGCGGCAGTAGATACCCAGCGGGATGGTCTTGTGGTCGTCGGTGTACTCGTCACGCCACTCGGCGTACGGGCCCGCGACCAGCGCGACGAGGTACGTCGAGATCCGCTCGGACTCCTTGAAGACCGTGCGGACGGCGCCCTCCGGCGTCTCCTCGGCCGACTCGACGATGGCGTTGGAGACGACCTTCCAGTCCTTCGGCGCGATCACCGTGAGCCGGTAGACCGACTTCAGGTCCGGCTGGTCGAAGCAGGCGAACATGCGCTTGGCGTCCGCCGTCTCGAACTGCGTGTACAGGTAGACGCCGTCGTCGACCGGGTCGACGAACCGGTGCAGGCCCTCGCCGGTGTTCATGTACCGGCAGTCGGCGGACACCGTGAGCTCGTTGGCCTCGGCCAGCCCGGCCAGCGCGATGCCCTTGTCCTCGACGTACGCGCTGACGTCGACGTCCGCGCCGTTCAGGGTCGCCGAGTGCACGCGGTCGGCGACGAGGTCGACCCACGTCGATTCGCCGGCCCGGGCGCTGGAGAACCGGACGGTCGTCGTCGACGCGAAGGTCTTCTCCCCGGGTCCGCCGTGGCCGTCGGTCAGATCGAGCTCGATGTCGTAACCGGTGACGTCGAGCAGATCCGCGCGCAGCTTGGCTTGGTCGCGGGTCAGGTTGGGGGCGGGCACAGGCACCTCTGGTCGTTGGTATCGGTTTTCAACTCCCCGCATCCAATCATGGGGACGGGGTGGCGGGCGACAAGGGAACAACCCCGCGTTTCCCGGTGTTGGCCTCCTCGTGTGGGGGTCCGCCCACATCGAGACGTGCCCGGAGGAGTACCCCGATGACCGCTGCCGAGCAGCCCACGAAGGTCGATTTCTACTTCGACCCGATCTGCCCGTTCGCGTGGATCACCTCGCGCTGGATCCTGGAGGTGGAGAAGCACCGCAACCTCGACCTCAACTTCCGGATCATGAGCCTGTCGGTGCTCAACGAAGGCCGGGACGAGCTGCCCGAGCAGTACAAGGAGCTGCTGGCGAAGGGCTGGGGCCCGGTGCGCGTGGCCGTGGCGCTCTCGCAGCTCAAGGGCGAAGAGGTGCTGCGCGAGTACTACACCGAGTTCGGCACCCGCTACCACAACCAGGGCAACAAGGACTACGACTCGGTCATCAAGGAGGCGCTGGCGGCGATCGGCGCCCCGGCCGAGCTGGCCGAAGCCGCGCAGTCGACCGAGTACGACGAGGCGCTGAAGAAGAGCCACCACGAGGGCATGGACCCGGTCGGCCAGGACGTCGGCACCCCGACGATCCACATCGACGGCGTGGCGTTCTTCGGCCCGGTCCTGAGCTCCATCCCGCGCGGCGATGCCGCGCTGAAGGTGTTCGACGGCGCCGTCGCGATGGCGAGCTACCCGGACTTCTTCGAGCTCAAGCGCACCCGCACCGGCGAGCTGAACTTCGACTAGGGGGTCGCGGGAGGGGCGGTGGCGCAGAGGGCCACCGCCCCTTCGCCGTCACGGCGTCGCGAGGGCGGCCAGGGTGACATCGCTGGGGTAGCGGGACGCGGCCACGGCGGCCACCTCGGTCGTCTCGCCACGGCCCACGCCTGCTTTGAGGGTGATCAGCTCGTGCAGGCCGTCGCGGTGGTAGCGGACGAACTCCGCGTCCACCGGGTCGCCGTGGCCGGGGACGATGACGCGGGGAGCCAGCGCGAGGATCGCGTCGAACGTGTCCGGCCAGGCGGTCAGGTCCGTTTCGTCGCTGAACGAATACTCGCTGAACCCCGCTTCGGCGTGTTCGACGACGTCGCCGGCGAAGACGACCGCCGCGTCCGGGACGTGCACGACGACGTCGTGGTCGGTGTGCGCGCGGCCGAGGTGCCGCAGGACGGCCGTGCGGCCGCCGAGGTCCAGCTCGACGCGGCCGGTGAACGTGTGGTCCGGCGCCGCGATGGTGGTGCGGGAGATCGCGTCGGCGATGTCCGGCTTGCCCTCTTCGCGGTAGTGCTCGACCCATTTCGCGCGGACGGCCTCGAGGTCCCCGCCCAGCTCGGCCGCGCAGCGCTCGTGCGCCCAGACGTCGCAGGGCAGGAACGCCTCGGTGCCCCAGGCGTGGTCGAAGTGCGCGTGCGTGTAGGCGACGGCCCAGGACAGCGGCGTGATCTCCCGGACCGCGGCGGCCAGTTCGGCGCCTTGGTCGAGGTCACCGCGGGTGTCGACGACCAAGCAGCGCTCGGCGCCCACCACCAGCCCGACGGTCAGGTCCAGCTCCTCGTAGCGGCGGGCGTGCACGCCGTCGGCGACCTCGATCCAGCGGCCGGTCATGCCAGCACTCCTTCGTGCAGGACTGGAGCGGCGTCGCTCACGTCGATCCGCGCGGCCAAGGCGACGTCGCCGCCGTGGCCGGCCTCGGCCAATTCGCGCCCCGACACGCAGTTCACCAGGGCTCCGGCGTCGGCGGACCGGGCGGCGAGAGCGGCTTCGGCGGACATCGAAAGACCGTAACCGGCCAGCGCGGCAGCGATCGCCCCGGCACCCACCTGGTCCTCCACGCACGGCCGCAGCGGGCCGAACGTTTCGCCGTCACCGAAAATGTTCACCCCCCAGCGTTCCCCCGCCGCGATCAGCCCGATCGGGCCGCCCAGCGAGACGGCCTTCGCGGCGATGGCGGAGGCGTTGCGCAGGCAGCCCGCGAGCACGTGCGCGCCGGTCGCCGCGGCGGCGTCGCAGAGCGTCGCGCCGTTGGGTGAGGGGAGGGCGAGCAAGGTGCCCGGAGGGATGTCCGTCACAGAAGACGGCCGGAGGGTGAATCCGCCCTCGCCCGCGATGACCGCCCCGGCCGCCCGGGCCCGGGCGATCCCACGGTCGTCGCGCCACCGGACCGGCAGCACGCGACCGCCGCGGCCGACCACCAGGTCCGTGGTGGTGCTGAAGGAAAGCACGTCGACGATCACCAGCACCGCGCATTCGCGGCCGAGGGCGGCCACCCCTTCGGCGCCCCAGTCGAGCCGCACGTCGCTGCCGGTCTGCTCCCAGATCCCCACCCCCGGAGCATGCCCGAGATCGGTCCGGGTGGCAGACTCCTGGCCGTGCGCGTCTACTTGGGATCCGACCACGCCGGTTTCGAGCTGAAGAACCACCTGGTGGCTCACCTGGAGAAGCAGGGCCACGAGGTGACCGACATCGGTCCGCACGTCTACGACGCGGCCGACGACTACCCGGCGTTCTGCGTCGAGACGGCGCTGCGCGTGGTGGCCGACGAAGGCAGCCGCGGCATCGTCGTCGGCGGCTCGGGCAACGGCGAGCAGATCGCCGCCAACAAGGTGCCCGGCGCCCGGGCCGGCCTGGCCTGGAGCGTGGAGACCGCGAAGCTGTGCCGCGAGCACAACCACGCCCAGCTGATCGGCGTCGGCGCCCGGATGCACACCGCCGAGGAGGCCGTCGAGATCGTCGAGGCGTTCCTGGCCACCGAGGTCTCGCCGGAGGAGCGGCACGCCCGCCGCGTCCAGCAGCTCCTCGACTACGAGCGCACCGGGACCCCGCCGGCGTTGCCGGAGGCCTGATGCCCGAAGGGCACACGCTCCACCGGCTCGCGCGGCTGCACAAGCGCCGGTTCGCCGGCGCCCCGGTCGCGGTGAGCAGCCCGCAGGGCCGGTTCGCCGCCGAAGCGTCCCGTTTGGACGGTCAGGTGTTCGCCGGCGCCGAGGCGCACGGCAAGCACCTCTTCCACGACTACGGCCCGCACGGCATCGTGCACATCCACCTCGGGCTCTACGGCACCTTCGGCGAATCGCCGCTGCCCGCGCCCGAGCCGGTGGGCCAGGTCCGGCTGCGGCTGGCCGGCCGGACACATTGGACGGACCTGCGTGGGCCCACCCGCTGTGAACTGCTGGCCCCCGAACAGGCCGACGCGATCAAGGCCCGGCTCGGTCCCGACCCGCTGCGCCGCGACGCGAAACCGGAGCTGGCCTGGGCGCGCATTTCGCGGTCCAAGACGTCGATCGCGGCGCTGCTGATGGACCAGGCGGTGCTCGCGGGGGTCGGCAACGTCTACCGCGCCGAAGTGCTGTTCCGCCACGGCGTCGCGCCGCTGACGCCCGGACGGGCGCTGGACCGCGCGCTGTGGGACGACATGTGGGCCGACCTGGTGACCCTGATGCGCGACGGCGTCCGCGTCGGGCGCATCGACACGGTCCGGCCGGAACACCTGCCGGAGGCGATGGGCCGCGCGGCCCGGGTGGACCGCCACGGCGGCGAGGTCTACGTCTACCGCCGCGCCGGCGAACCGTGCCTCGTGTGCGGGACGCCGGTGGCGAATTCGGAACTGGTGGGGCGCAACCTCTACTGGTGCCCTCGCTGCCAGCCCGCCTGACCCGAACGCCACATTGGGGCGCTCGG
>NZ_JBSGJD010000373.1:0-6721 GCF_053605405.1 Amycolatopsis sp. NPDC003861 | reverse complement strand
GGTGCGTCCAACGCACCGAACGCCACATTGGGTGCGTCCAACGCAACCAACGCCACATTGGGGCGCTTGGGGCCAGAGCTCGGAAACGCCCTAGGCGCCAGCCATGGAACAGCTCTTCTTCGCGATCGCGCTCGTCCTCTTGGCGGGCGTGTTCGCGGCGGCGGACGCCGCGATCAGCACCGTCTCCCAGGCCCGCGCCGACGGCCTCGCCCGGCTCGGGCTGCCCGGCGCCAGCCAGCTCGCCGCCGTCGTCGCCGAACGGCGCCGGCACATCAACCTGCTGCTCCTGCTGCGCCTCGGCTGCGAACTCACCGCCACCGTGCTCGTCACGGTGTTCGTCGGTACCCGGCTCGCCCCGCTCGGCCTCGCCGTGCTGGTCGCCGCGGTCGTCATGGTCGTGGTCAGCTACGTCCTCATCGGCGTCGGCCCGCGCACCCTCGGCCGCCAGCACCCCTACCGGATCGGCCGGTACGTCGCCGGGCCCGTCCGGGTCCTCGGCTCCGTCCTCGGCCCGCTGTCCCGGCTGCTCATCCTCATCGGTAACGCCATCACCCCCGGCCAGGGCTTCCGCGAAGGCCCGTTCACCTCCGAGGTCGAGCTGCGCGAGCTCGTCGACATGGCCCAGGAACGCGGCGTCGTCGAGGACTCCGAGCGCGAGATGATCCACTCCGTCTTCGAGCTCGGCGACACCGTCGCCCGCGAAGTCATGGTGCCGCGCACCGAGATCGTCTGGATCGAGCGCACCAAGACCGTCCGGCAGGCCCTCGCCCTCGCGCTGCGCACCGGCTTCACCCGGCTGCCGGTGATCGACGAGTCCGTCGACGACATCGTCGGCGTCGTCAACATCAAGGACCTGATGACCGGCTACCTCGACCCCGACGGGCCGAGCACGGTCGTCGACTCGGTGATGAACCAGGCGTCCTTCGTCCCCGACTCCAAACGGCTCGACGAGCTGCTCAAGGAAATGCAGCGCTCGCACAACCACATGGCGATCGCCGTCGACGAGTACGGCGGCACGGCGGGCCTGCTCACCATCGAAGACGTCCTCGAGGAGATCGTCGGCGAGATCACCGACGAGTCCGACGCCGACGAGCGGCCCGAGGTCGAGGAACTCGACGGCGGCGCCGTCCGCGTCTCGTCCCGGATGACCGTCGACGACCTGGGCGAGCTCTTCGGCATCGACCTCGAAGACCACGACGTGGAGACCGTGGGCGGGCTGCTCGCGGAACGACTGGGTAGGGTCCCGCTGCCGGGGGCCGAAGCCGAGGTCGCCGGCCTTCGGCTGTTCGCCGAAGGGGGCAAGGACCGGCGCGGCCGCATGCGGATCACCTCCGTGGTCGTGCACCCGGCCGACGCCGAAGCCATGACGGACCCGGTCGACCGGACGCGCCGCCGCACGCGCCTGCCCCACCCCGACGAACGCGACAGGAGCGTCGAACATGCCTGACCTCGAGGCCGAGGACCAGAAACTCGTCACGCTGGCCCGGTCCTCGCGCGCCCGCATCCAGGCCCCCGAGGGCGCCGCGGTCCGCGACACCGACGGCCGCACCTACGCCGCGGGCACGGTCGACCAGCCGTCGTTCAAGCTCACCGCGCTCCAGGCCGCGGTCGCCGCCGCGCTCTCCAGCGGCGCCGAAGGCATCGAGGCCGCCGCCGTCGTCAGCGAAGAGGGCCTGCTCAAGGGCGCGTCCGTGCACGCGGTCCGCGACATCGCGAAGTACGCGCCGATCATCCTGGCCGCCCCGGACGGCACGGTCCTCGAGGTGCTCGAGCGATGACCGAGCACCGTTCCGGCTTCGCCTGCTTCGTCGGCCGGCCCAACGCCGGCAAGTCGACGCTGACCAACGCCCTCGTCGGCACCAAGGTCGCGATCACCTCCAGCAAGCCGCAGACCACCCGGCACGCGATCCGCGGGATCGTCCACCGCGACGACGCCCAGCTCGTCCTGATCGACACGCCCGGCCTGCACCGCCCGCGCACCCTGCTCGGCGAGCGGCTCAACGACATCGTGCACACGACGTGGTCCGAAGTGGACGTCGTCGGGTTCTGCGTCCCGGCGAACGAGAAGATCGGGCCCGGCGACAAGTTCATCGCCGCCGAGCTCCAGAAGATCGCCAAGCGGACCCCGGTCATCGGCATCGTCACCAAGACCGACCTCGTCCAGCCCCAGCAGGTCGCCGAGCAGTTGCTTGCGCTGCAGCAAGTGATGGACTTCGCCGAGCTCGTCCCGGTGTCCGCAGTGGACGGCTTCCAGGTCGGCACCCTGGCCGACCTGCTGGTACAGCAGCTGCCCGAGGGCCCGCAGCTGTACCCCGGCGGCGAGCTCACCGACGAGCCGGAGCAGACGCTGGTCGCCGAGCTGATCCGCGAGGCGGCGCTGGAAGGCGTCCGCGACGAGCTGCCGCACTCGATCGCCGTCACCGTCGAGGAGATGCTGCCCCGCGAAGGCCGCGACGACCTCGTCGACGTGCACGCGTTCCTCTACGTGGAACGGCCCAGCCAGAAGGGGATCATCCTCGGGCACAAGGGCGAACGGCTGCGCGAGGTCGGCGCCACCGCCCGCAAGAACATCGAGGCGCTGCTCGGCTCGAAGGTCTACCTCGACCTGCACATCAAGGTCGCCAAGGAGTGGCAGCGCGACCCCCGTCAGTTACGACGGCTCGGTTTCTGACCTGCGCTTTCCCCGTGCGGGGGAGCGGTGGCGGAATTCCTGGTCTCATTTCGGTCGCGGCGGGACGAAACGCGAGGCGCGCGATGATCTCGCCCCCTACAGTCGCGGCTTCGACCACACCGCGGCCGGTCGGGGCGGCCCGCGGACCCGGTGGTCGTCCGAGGAGCACGACGAAGGGGAACGACCGACCATGACCGACAGCCAGGGCATGCCCAACTACCCCGGCGACCAGCCGAACCAGCCCGGCGGCCAGCCGAACTACCCCGGTGGGCAGCCGGGCGGCTACCAGCCGGGCCCGCCCCCGAGCAACAACCTCGTGTGGGCCATCCTGACCACGATCCTGTGCTGCCTCCCGTTCGGCGTCGTGTCGATCGTGCAGGCCGCGAAGGTCAACGGCCTGTGGGCGCAGGGTCAGACGGCCGCCGCGCAGGAGGCCGCCAACTCGGCCAAGAAGTGGGCGATCATCTCGGCGATCGTCGGCGTCGCGTGGCTCGTGCTGTGGATCATCCTGATGATTGCGGGTGTCTTCACGTTCGGCACCGGCACGACGTCATACTGACGTAGCCGAGCAGCAGGAGGATCCCGGTGACCGACCAGTACCCGCCGCCGTACCCGCCCCCGGGCGGACCGAACTACGGCTACGGCTACCCGCCGCCCAACCCCTACGGGCCGCCGCCGGACAACAACATGGTGTGGGCGATTCTCAGCACCGTGCTCTGTTGCCTGCCCCTGGGTGTGGTCGCGATCGTGAAGTCCAGCCAGGTGCAGTCGCTCTGGTTCCAGGGCGCCCACGCCGAGGCGCACAAGGCCGCGGCCGACGCCCGCAAGTGGGCGATGTGGTCGGCCATCTCGACCGGGATCCTCCTGCTGCTCTACGTCGTGTTCATCGTGGTGATGATCGTGATCGTCGGCGTCAACGCGAGTCAGCTGACGCCGTGACCACGACCGTCTACACGGGATACCCGGCCCGCGGCGCCAAAGCCAAGCTGCGCGCGCTCGGCGCGCCGATGGCCGTCGCCGCCGGGCTCGGCGCGTGCTGCGTGGCGGTCTGGGTCGGCGACCCGACCACCCCGGGCGGGTTCCTGCCCGTGTGCCCGACGAAGGCGCTGCTCGGCATCGACTGCCCGGGCTGCGGCGGCATGCGGATGGCGTACAGCCTGATGCACGGCGACATCCCCGCCGCCCTGCACTACAACGCCGTGTCGTTCGTCGTCGTGCTGCTGATGGTGTGGAGCATGGCCGCGTGGATCCTCGGGCGCCTGCGCGGCCGCGCGATGGACAGCTGGCTGCACTGGCGCTGGACACCGCTGATCTTTTCCGTCGTGTTCGTCGTCTGGTTCGTCATCCGCAACCTCCCGTTCGCGCCGTTCACGGCCCTGCACGTCTGATCCCCGGCGGCCGGGAACCGGACGGCCACGGTCCGCGTCGGACGGACGACCGATTCACCCGGACAGCTGAAGCCTGGGCGG
The DNA here is from genome assembly GCF_053605405.1 of Amycolatopsis sp. NPDC003861. Taxonomy (NCBI): domain Bacteria; kingdom Bacillati; phylum Actinomycetota; class Actinomycetes; order Pseudonocardiales; family Pseudonocardiaceae; genus Amycolatopsis; species Amycolatopsis sp. NPDC003861. The sequence goes on along the minus strand of NZ_JBSGJD010000373.1, from coordinate 2,581 downwards.
CGCGGCCGCAGGTGAACCGAGTACGCTCCCGCGGACCGGACCGACGTGGGCGGATCCGTTTCCGCGTGTCGGGGAAGTGACCAGCGAGGGGAAGACACCCAATGACCGATCCCTACGGTCAGCAGTCCTTCGGGCAGCAGCCCGGTGGCCAGCCTCCGTTCGGCCAGCCGCAGCCGGGGCAGGCGCCGTTCGGGCAGCCCGCGCCCTACGGCCAGCCGGCGCCGTTCGGGCAGCAGGCGCCGTTCGGTCAGCAGGGCAGCCCCTTCGGTCCCTCGCGGAACTACGCGAGCTGGGGGCAGCGCGCCCTCGGCTGGCTCATCGACGTCGCCCCGATCCTCGTGCTCTACGTCATCCTCGTCCCGCTCCTGTTCATCTTCGGGAACGTCGGCTCACTGTGGGTTCTGGTGGGGGTGCTCGGCTGGCTGGGCCAGATCGCCTGGACCGTCTACAACCGGTGGATCACGCAGGGCAACACCGGCCAGTCGATGGGCAAGCGGTACGCCAAGATCAAGCTCGTCCGCGAGGACACCGGGCAGCCGGTCGGCCCGGGCATGGCGTTCGTGCGCGACCTGGCACACGCCATCGACAGCGCCGTCTGCTACGTCGGCTGGCTGTGGCCGCTGTGGGACGACAAGTCCCAGACCCTCTCGGACAAGATCGTCGGCACCATCGTGGTCAACGCCGACGCGGCCGCGCCGTTCGGCCAGCCGGGCGGGCAGGCGTTCGCCGGCGGCTACCCGCCGCCGGGGCAGCAGCCCGGTCAATTCGGCCAGCCGCCCTCCGGCGGTTTCCCGCAGCAGCCCGCGTCCGGTGGTTTCCCGCAGCAGCAGCCGCAGTCCGGCGGCTTCGAGCAGCAGCCCGCGCCGGGTGGCTTCGGCCAGCCGCAGCCGGGTGGGTTCGGCCAGCCGCCGTCGTCCGGTGGCTTCGCGCAGCCCCCGCAGCCGGGCGGCTTCGGGCAGCAGCCGCTCGCCCCGCCGCCGGGTGGGGGCGCCTTCGACGAGCAGGCGGAGCGCACCCAGATGCTGCAGCCGGGCTCCGGGAGTGCCTTCGACGAGCAGGCCGAGCGCACCCAGATGCTGCGGCCCGGCACCCAGGACGAGCCCGAAGCGACCCAGAAGATCCAGCCGGGCCAGTTCGGCCAGCCGCCGAACGAGCAGCGCTGAGGAGTTCCTTCCGCACCACCGCCGGAGTTCGCCCGGCGGGAAGTTCACGAATAGTTGGGGTACAACGTCATGACCAATCCCTACGGCCAGCAGCAGCCCTACGGCCAGCAGCCGCAGCAGCCGGGCTACGGCCCGCCCTCCGGCGGCATGCCCGCGCCCTACGGCCAGCCGGCGCCGTACGGGCAGCCCGCGCCGTACGGCCAGCCGCCCACCGGCGGCTTCGGTGCCCCCGGCTACGGCATGCCCGGTGGCGGCGACATCAACGCCATCAAGGACTACAAGGGCTGGGCGATCGGCAGCATCTTCCTCTGCTGGATCCTCGCGATCTTCGCGATCATGAAGTCCAACGAGGTCCAGACGTACAAGATGCAGGGCAACTACGCGATGGCGGAACAGGCCTCGCGCACCACGAAGACGCTCTGCCTGATCGCCACCATCATCGGCGCACTGGGCTGCGTGCTGACGATCGTCTGGATCATCATCGCGGCGGTCGCCGCCAGCACCTGCTACGGCTACTACTGCTGATCCGGATTCTCCGTGGGGCGCTCCACCCCGGCATCATCCCGAAGTGGGACGATGTCGGGGTGGTGAACCTCTACCGCGACACCGGGGTGGTGTTGCGCACGCACAAGCTGGGTGAGGCCGACCGGATCGTCACCCTGCTGACGCGGCGGCACGGCAAGGTGCGTGCCGTGGCGAAGGGCGTGCGGCGGACTTCGTCGCGGTTCGGGGCCCGGCTGGAGCCGTTCGGCCACGTCGACGTGCAGTTCTACACCGGGCGCACGCTCGACGTCATCACCCAGGTCGAGACCGTCGACGCGTTCCAGCTGCCGCTGGTCGCCGACTACCAGCGCTACACCGCGGCCAGCGCGATCGCCGAAACCGCGGACCGGCTCTCGGCCGAAGAGGGCGAGCCGGTGCTCAAGCTGTACCTCCTCCTCTGCGGCGCGCTGCGGTCGCTCGCCGCCGGCGAACGCGACCCCTCGCTCGTGCTCGACGCGTTCTTCCTCCGCGCGATGTCCTACGCCGGGTGGGCCCCCGCGCTCACCGAGTGCGCTCGCTGCGGCCTGCCCGGCCCGCACGTCGCGTTCAGCGTCCCGGCCGGCGGCTCGATGTGCCAGGACTGCCGCGTCCCGGGCTCCGTGCACCCCGCGCCCGAGGTCCTCGACCTGCTCACGGCCCTGCTGCACGGCGAGTGGGAGATGGCCGAGGCGACCCTGCCCGGCACCCGCCGAGACGCGAGCGGCCTGGTCGCGGCGCACCTGCAGTGGCACCTGGAGCGGCAGCTGCGGTCCCTTCCCCTGGTCGAGCGACGCGCCCGGGAAGCTGTGCCGCCCGGGGCTTCGCCCCGAGTCGGGGGCTCCGCCACCCGCTCTCGGACGTGCACACGTCTGAACTCCAGTGAGAAGAGGTAGGAT
>NZ_JBSGJD010000372.1:0-6811 GCF_053605405.1 Amycolatopsis sp. NPDC003861 | reverse complement strand
GACTTCGCCGGGCCGCTCGTGGAACGGATCCGCCCAGTACGGGACCCCGGCCGCCGCGCCCGGCATCAGGATCGCCACCGTGCCACCGGGTTCGACGTGCGCGAGGCAGTGCTGCACCCAGGCGAGCTCGGGCTCGCCGCGCGGGGGCAGGCCGTACTCCCAGCGCGCGTCGCCAACGAGTTCGTCATGGCCCCACGCCCGTTCGTTGAACGGCGGGTCACACAGCACCGCTTCGGCCGTGCGGCCGGCGAAGGCGTCTTCGCGCAGCGCGTCGACCGCGTGGACCTCCGCCTCGATGCCGCGCAACCGCAGCCGCAGCGCCGCGATCGACGCCGTCATCGGGTCGCTGTCCTGCGCCAGCACGGTTTTCGCGCCGCTCGCCAGCGCGAGGGCACCGAAGCCGCACGCGGGGTCGAGGATCGTCGACACCGGGCCGGCGAGGCGGGCCATCAGCTCGGCGATCGGTTCCGGCGTCGCCGACAACCGCCGCGAATGCGCCTCGAAGTACCGGCGGCACACCAGCTCGAACGCTTCGACCGGCCCCGCCTGGTGCGTCAGCTCGCTGAGCAGGGTGAGCAGTTCCGGGTCGTCGAGCCGGCTGTCGAAGGTGTCGACGAGGCCGGCCTGGAAGGCGAAGAAGCCGCCCGCGCGGCTGACGCGCTCGGCGAGGTCGAGGTCGTCACCGAGGGCGCGCAGGCGCTGCCACGCGCGTTCCCCGGCGCTCAGCTCGAACTTCTTGCCGCGGGCGCGGAACCAGGCGGCGACGGCGGACAGGCCGAACAGCGGGCTCGACGCCGTGCCACCGACCGGCGGCGGGAAGTCCGGGTAGCGGCGGCGCCAGTTGCTGACCGCGGCCCGCCCCACCCCGGCGAGCCGCGCGATGTCGGCCGCGCTGACCGTGGCGTCGTCGTCCATGGCGAGGACTCTATCGGAGGATGCTCCATTCAGCCGAGGCGCTTGTGAACTCAGTCAACCAATGCTTTCATGGGGGACATGACACACGATCGGTACGTCCTGCGGTACGCCGCCGGGTCGGACGTCGGGAAGCGTCGCCGGGTCAACGAGGACGCGGTGTACGCGAGTTCCCGCCTGCTCGCCGTCGCCGACGGCATCGGCGGCCAGCCGCACGGCGAGGTCGCCAGCGCGACGGCGGTGGACGTGCTGCGCGAGCTCGAAGTCGACCTGCGACGGCTCGACCTGACGAACGTGGACCTGGCCGCGACCCTGACCGGCGTGGTCAAGTCGATCGCCGATCGGCTGCACGAAGTGGCGTCGCAGGAGCCGGCGACCGAAGGCATGGGCACGACGCTGACGGCCCTGCTGTTCGACGGCATCGAGTTCGCGGCGGCCCACATCGGCGACTCCCGCGGCTACCTCTTGCGCGAGGGCGGCCTGCGCCGGCTGACCCGCGACCACACGCTGGTCCAGGCCCTGGTCGAGGACGGCCGCGTCGCCGCGGAGGACGCCGAGTCCCACCCCCGCCGGTCGTTGCTGATGAAAGCGCTTCAGACGGCGGGCTCGGGCGACCCGGACATCTGGACGTTCAAGGCCAAGCCCGGCGACCGCTACCTGCTCTGTTCGGACGGCCTCAGCGGCCCGGTCCCCGAGGCAACCCTGCGCGACGTCCTGGACGCCGGCCAGGAGCCGGCCGAGGTGATCCCGGAGCTGATCCGCCTGGCCAACGAAGGCGGCGGCCCGGACAACATCACCTGCGTGGTCGCCGACGTCACGGCCTGACCCACCTGCACAGGCGGCGGAGACCATCCGGTATCGTCTCCTGCGGAGGATTGGCCGAGCGGCCTAAGGCGCACGCTTGGAAAGCGTGTTGGGTTCACGCCCTCGCAGGTTCGAATCCTGTATCCTCCGCCGCTGTAACCAGGCAAAACGCCGGGTAGCCCAGCTCAGGGCCACCCGGCGTTTTCCGTCTTAGTCTCAGTTCTAGTCTCAGTTGACCAGGCGAGGCGAGCATGAGACCCGACTCATCGACGGACCATAATCGGCGGTCGCTCCGGTCAGCGGCTGTCCGTCAGCCAGGCGGCCGGGGTGATGGCCGCCTGCGGGCATGTAGATCCTGCGCCACGCCGCTTCATGACGATGCGCAAGGTCGTCATACACAATCCGCAACCAAGGAGACACATAGGGCTACCGACGCCCAGTCAGCTATGCAGCACGCGGTACTCGCTCAGCAGCCTACGTCAAGCCTGAGATCAACCAGGCGTTGATTCACCCGCCCCCTCGTGGCCCTGACCTCTTGCAGCCCGTCCGGCCACAGTCTCCGAACCTGCAACATTCTTCACTATAGAGTGCGGGAATCGAGTTCGTTGCCCCCAAACCATTAGCGCCGAGAGAGTGAGAGCAAACAAAAACATCATCAGAAGAATGAGCTTAAAAACGTTGTCCGGCTCAGAGTGAGTCACCTTGCCAACCTCAAAGACTCTCTCCGCAAACACGCGTTGCCCCTCCAGGGTCCCTAATTGAAATTTAGATTGATCGACCATATTTCCAGCTCGATCTGGAATAGCAACTGCCGTGCTAGCAATGAAAGTAAAGACACCCACCGGAATCAAAAGAAGCAACGGGAGAAACCTTGCCAGTAGCCGTTTTTTCTTTTTGTACCACGGTTTGTTTAGGTTAGCCAGATCAGCACTGGACAACAGCGTGCCCGATCTTGGCTCCATTCGACTTCCTCGAATTGTGCCACCCAAAACGGGCGGCCTCCCCCCTTGGTGTATTACCTCAAAGACTCCACCATCGCCAGCATCGAGAAAGTCAAACTCTATATTGATTGCAGAGGAATTATTTTCGTCAACCTGAACAACTAGCCTATTTTGACTTCTGCTCCAGGAAAGAATTCGGACCTGCAGAGGAAAGTCGCCGTCTTCTAATTGAAGTCTAACCTTGTCGATCGGAACCACATCAGTGCCACGAACAGTGTCTCCCTGATGGTTCCATATAGCTACGCTGGTTCGCGATATTTTTGTGATCGGCTCACCGGTCAGCGTTCGCATGAAACCGCCGTCAAACGCGCCATCATCAGGACTGGCAAGGATCTCAAATCCGACTATCGACCGCAGCAGTGGACGTTTTCTTCCCCTGCGAGCCAAAATAAATGTCAAAGGGATGCCTACGACCGAAAAGACAAGACCCACTAGTCCAAAAATATCGCTATTACTCATCACTCAACCTCAATCGACGGCCGGTCCCTATCAAGTCGTGGTTGCTACGAATAGCGTTACTACTGACGACCCAAAACTGGTCTCACGTAAGTAACAACCCGCACGGACTCCCAGCCGCACTGCGCTTCGGCGGCAGCAAGACCACCTCACACGCCGTCCACGTCTGCCCACAACAAGCCATCAACCCGGTCGGCCACGCCGCTCCTGATGCGGTCGGTCACGTGCTGGTACCTCGCGGCCATGGCCGTGCTGGACCAACCCATGATGGACATGACGGTCCGTTCCGGGACCTCCAGCAGCAGGAGGACCGTCGCGGCGGTGTGCCGGGCGTCGTGAAGCCGGCGCTCTCCCACCTTGGCGTCGCGCAGCAGCTCCTTCCAGTGGTGGTAGTCGGTGTTGGGCACGAGCGGCTGACCAGTCGGCTTGGTGAAGACGTAGCCGGTCTCCTCCCAGAGGTCGGCCGCCAGGGCGCGTTCCTGGGCCTGGGCCGCCTGGTGCCGCACCAGTAGCAGCGTGAGTTGCTTGGGGAGTCCGATGTACCGCTTACCTGCCCGCGACTTCGTCGGCGCGGTCTCCCGGCGCGTCGAGACGCGCTGCGGGCAGTACCCGGCGAACTTTCGGCCGCACGGCGTCGAGCAACCGTGCTTGTACTTCGGCCGAAGCCGGTTCCGTCGCACGCCGATTTCGGGCGTATGGTGCTCGAAGCACTCGGCACAGAACGGGGACTTGTGCTTCTTGCACGCTCGGTCCCAGCGGTCCCAGTTGACGTCGGGCCACTGAATCCCCAAGGCCTCACCCTGTCGGAGACCCAACGCGAGGGCGATAGCCCACCGGGCGCTGTTTCGCCTACGCGCGGCGGTCTCCAGGATGCGCTGGATCTCGTCGACGTCGTACGGCTCGTAGTCCTGCTCCTCCACCTTCGGGGCACGAGCCAATTCCGCCGGGTTGTCCGTGATGATTTTGCGCTTCTTGGCTTCCTTGAGCGCGGTACGGATGGTGCGGTGCACCTGGTGCACCCGGCCAGCGGCGGACCCTTCACGCATCATCTTGCGGTAGAGCTTTTCCAGGTGGTCAGGTTCGAGCCTGTCGCCCGTGTGGGAACGCTGGAGACGATGTGCACCCACGCCCGGGATGAGGTGAACCCGGCACGCCACCTCGTACGCGTCCCACGCGTTCTCCGTGATGGTCGGCGGTGCAACGATGTTCTCAAGCCAGTGGGTCAGCCAGGACTCAACGGTCCAGTTCTGCCCGGCCTTCCGCACGCGCCCTTCCTCACGCTCGTTCTCCCACTCCCGCACCTTGTTCCGGACCTTGGCCTCATCTTTGGACATGGTGTGGCGGCGGTCCGGCTTCCCGTTGTCTTTGCGGCCGACCGTCACACGGCCGTGCCAGGACCGTCGCTTTCGCTGAAGTAGACGCTGCTCGCACCGTTCGGAGCGCGCGTGCCCTCGGGGCGCTTCTTCCTTGCCATTGAAATCCTTCCTCAGGCGGCGGCCTCGCCGGCGGAACCGGCGACCAGGCGGGCGGCGAACGCGTCGATTGCGGATACGGAGATGCGGCGGAGCCGGCCGATGCGGACGGACTCCAGCGCGCCGGAACGGACCAGGCTGTAGGCGGTCGTGCGGCCGATGCCGAGCCGTTCCCCTGCCTCTTCGACAGTCAGGAGCACGCGGGGCGGCAGAGGCCGGGGCGCCGGCCGCGCGTCGTGGGTCGCAAGGCGTTCGGCGAGCTGGGCGAGGCCGGCGGCAAGCTGGGCGATGTCGTTGGCGGTAGCCATTGGTGGTGAGCCCTTCGGGTCGTGCTGTCGGTGGCGGCGAAGCGCATGGGCTCTCCTCGGTTTTGGCGTGGTCGGTTGTCGGTGCTGAGGGGGTAAGCCGTACCAGCCGTACCAGCCTCGTTTTGCCTGTTCAGGTGCGGTACGGCTTGGATTCCTGGTACGGCTTGAGCCGTACCAGGGCGGATGCGGCGGTACGGCTTGAGCCGTACCAGGCGGGGAAGCCGTACCAGGGCTGACCTGCGAAAACGAGGCTGGTACGGCTGGTACGGCTACCCCGCCCGGCGGTGTCAGGCCGACCGCGCCCGACGGAGCGGAATCGCGCCCCCGGCGGCGTCCTCGCCGTCGCGTTTGGACGACGGATCGGCGCAGTAGCGCTCCCAGGAGTCGGTGAAGTCGGCGCGGCGGTAGCCCTTGGCCTGCCCAGCACCGGGGAACCGCATGGTGTCTGAGCGGATGCCGTACTCCTTGAGCAGACTGCCGAGCTTCATGGCGGTGAGCCCGGTCGCGCCGTACTCGCGCCACGGCGACTCGTCCAGCGCGCGCAGCCGGTGCAGCAGCTCGGCGGTGGGCAAGGCGAGTTCGTCGCCGAACACGGTCCGGCAGTCGGTGAGCAGGCGCTGCCGGTCGTTGCTGTCGCCGTCCTCGTCGGCGGCGGCAGTGAGGGCGAGCACGGCGGAACGGGAGCGGTCCCCCCAGGTGCCTCCGGCGTGGTCGGCGACAGCGACCAGAGGTTCCCAGGTGTCGGCGGCGCGGTCTTCCACGGGCATCTCCGGTTCGGCGGTCTCCAATGTGGACAGGTCGGCGCGCAGCCACGCGTGCAGGTCGTCCGCGAGGGCGCGCAGGGCGGGCCGGTCGCGGCGGTGCCTGTACGGGGCCACGGTTTCGCCGGGCGCGCGGCGGCGCATCCGGGCGATGACGGCGCGGTCTTCGATGGTGTCGGGCATCGCTCCGATGCCGGCGAGGGCGGCCATGGCGAACGTGGGGATGGACTCGACGCGCTGGTTGGTGGCGTCGTAGCGCTTGGCCGGCCGGTTGCGCTGGTGCCCGGCGTTGAGCAGCCCGCGAAGGTCCTCGTTCCCGTCGGCCTTCGGCCCGAAGATGGTGTCCGCCTCGTCCACGAGCAGGGTGGGCGGGTCCTCGGAGACCGACCGGTAGACGGCGGCCGGGCTGCTGTTGACGGTGATGAACGGGTTGTGGCAGGTGGCTTCCACGATGTCGAGTAGCCGGGATTTCCCGCAGCGCTTCTCCGGTGCACGGATCACCAGCCGGGGCGCGTGCGCCCACGCCGGCTGCGCATGGGTGGCCGCGATCCAGAGAGCGATGGCGTCGGCGGTCTCAGGGTTGGGCAGGGCCACGTACCGAGTGAGCGCGGCCCGCAGCGAGTCCAGCAAGGCAGCCCCGTCCAGAGTGGACGGTTCGATGTCGTAGGCGCCCATCGTTGTTCCCTCGTCGTTCGGCGTGCTGGTGGTCATCAGGCGGCCTCTCGGGTGGCGATCCAGGCGTTGACCCGCGCCCAGGACGCGGCGGCCTGTGCGCGGATCTGGGGCGGTGTCAGGGCGGGCCGGGTGACTTCGGCGCGGCGGCGTTCGAGTTCGGCGTAGGTCGGCGCGGTGGCGAGGGCGCGCCAGTCGGCGGCGGCCGACACGGCGTGGGAGGTCTCCCGCAGGGTGCGGCGGCGGTCCCACTCGATCCATTCGGCGAGGAGTTCGGCGACGTGTGGGCTGGTGTTGAGGAGTCGCCAGGCGGCGGCGTCGAGGGTGAGGGCGCGGTACTCGGTGAAGGGGATGGTGACCCGGGTGGCCGGGCCGGCGGCGGTGGTGTGCGTGGTCAAGGCGGGTCCTCACGTTGGTCACACGGG